>JAAYJI010000156.1 GCA_012523015.1 Candidatus Hydrogenedentota bacterium | reverse complement strand
GGGTTGCTTATCCCAATACGTCCATGCAGCTATTGCCATTGCGAGCCTGGAAGAACTGCAAACAATTGGCAAGGATCCCGCACGAAGTTTGCACGACGCCTATATCCTCACCGGCGACATTGACGCAAGCATCACCTCCCAATGGGACGACGGGAAAGGCTTCGCGCCCATTGGCGATTTTCACGCCCCTTTCACCGGCAGTTTCGACGGACAGGGGCATGTCATAACCGGGCTGACTATCCAGCGCCCTGACCAAGATGATGTGGGACTTTTTGGCTGTACCGATTCTGCTGCGAGCCTAAAAAATATTGGGCTCAACGACGGCACGATTCAGGGGAATTGGTATGTGGGCGGACTTGTCGGCGTCAACAGAGGTTGCATCACGGACTGTCGGGTCAGCGCCGCGATTTCGGGAAACTATGAGGCGGGCGGACTCGCAGGCAGAAACCAACAAGGACAAATAAGCGGCTGTTACACGGCAGGCTCCGTCACAGGCAGGGAGCAGATCGGCGGGCTTGTTGGCAGGAACTGCGGCGCCGTCTCTGATTGCCACGCCGCGAGTACCCTCACAACGGGCAGCGATTCCGTTGCCGTGGGCGGACTTGTCGGCCGCAATGAATCGGGCGCCATCAGCGCTTCCACCGTGAGCGCTTCCGTCTTGGGCGGCGGCTACACTTATTATGTGGGCGGGCTCGTCGGCTGGCATGAAGGGAGCATCACAAATTGCCACGTACGCGGCGCCGACGACACGCAGCTTTCAGTCACAGGCCGCCGCTATGTTGGCGGACTCGTGGGATGGCTCGAAGCAGGCGTCATAGAGGATTGCACGGCTGCCGCCGCGGTCACTGCAACCTATCATGGCGCCGGACTTGTTGCGCTAAATAAGGGTACCGTTACCAAGGTTAATGCCGCAGGTATGGTGAAGGGCGAGAAATGTGTGGGCGGACTCATCGCAGAAAACAGGGGAAAGGTTACCCATGCCCGTAGCGCCTGCACGGTCACGGCAGAAAAAATCCTGGGCGGACTTATCGCCGAGAACAAAGGCGAAGTCATCTGCTGCGCTGCCGCCGGCGCAGTCACCGGAAGCGTTGGCGTGGCAGGGCTTGTCGCGGCAAACCACGGAAGCCTTTCACAGGTCTATGCCACGGGTACCATCTGCGGCGAGTCCGGCGTGGCCGGACTCATCGCGGCAAACTTCGGTACCTTGACAAACGCCTATGCCACCGGCGCCGTGAGCGGTGATGGTTACGTGGGCGGGCTCATTGCTGTCAATGGAGAACAAGGCACCCTCAGCTGCTGCTACGGGGCAGGCACCGTTACCGGCAACGAGAAGGTGGGCGGGCTCATCGCAATTAATGTGGATGGCACCGCGCCCCATTGCTATTGGGATACAGAAGGTTCGCACCAAGCAACCAGCGCCGGCGGCGAAGGACGGAGCACCGCACAGATGACCGCCCCTTATGACCCAACGACCTATGTGAAATGGGACTTTACAGAAAAATGGATTCGTGACACCGACGGTAAAGAAAACGGCGGCTATCCTTATCTCGCGCAGATCCAACAATTAGGCAAATAACCAAGCCGCAACGATGGCGTCCCGTACAGCCAAAAACAGGACCGATTCACAGCGGAACCGATACTGGGTCACCATCAGAAGCGTAAGCTTGAGCGCTCTGAGCGTAATGCTTTACACGCCGAAGGAACGCCAGCTCCCCGCGGGAAAGAGCTCATGCTCTGCGGAAACGGCGGAGCAGCTGACCCAGCTCCGGAACGCGCAGCACGGCGCAGACAGCGGCATAACTCAGCGCACCGGCGAGGGCGGCACAGCCCACGATGACCAAATGCAGCGTCCAAGAAGGGTCCTGCCAATACTGTGTGAGCACGCTCAGCGTCAGATAGGCGACAAGCGCCAAGGCTGCAGTACCGAACGCCATGGACGCAACAGCGCGCAGCAAGGAAGCTGTCCACAGGCGGCGCTCGCCGCGGCCATAGAGAAAGAAGAGCGCCAAAAAATTTAGGGTAAAGGAAATGCTGGTCGATAAGGCGAGTCCCTGATAGCCCATGGGGCGAACGAGCGCCATATTCATAACAATATTCAAAAGCATGGCAGTCGTGGCGACAATGACAGGCGTCCGCGTGTCGTGCCGTGCATAAAAGCCCTGCACCATCACTTTCACCCAAGTAAAGGCAACCAGACCCGGCGCAGCATAGAGCAGCGCCCCGGCAGCCAAAGCTGTGGCGTCAGCGCCAAATTCACCGCGTTGGAACAAGAGCTGGATGATGGGCCGGCGCAACACGAGCAGCACCGCCGCCGCCGGCAGACATAAGAACAAGGATTGACGCAGGCCGTATCGGAGTAAGTACTGTTGCTTGGGCTCATCACCTTGCCCATGGGCGCGCGACAAAGCGGGCAGGATCGACACCGCCACAGCAATACCGAATATGGATAAGGGCAGCTGAACGAGCCGATTCGAAATGTACAGCGCCAAGACCTTATCCTCGCCGAGAGACATGGCAAAAAAACGATCCACCAATTTATTGACCTCACCGGCAGCCTGACCGATGATCACCGGCAAGAGCAGCCAGAAGGTACGCAGCACAGCGGCATGGCGCAATCGAAACGAGGGCAGCACGACGCCCACATGAAATAACATATCGATCCAGAGTACCGCCATTTGTGCGAGGCCGCCCACCCATACGCCAATGACCAATGCCCAAGCGGGATTTTCAAAACGATGACGCAAGAAATACGCGCAAAAGATGAAGGCGAGATTGAGCACCACGGGCGCCCACGAGGGCGTGCCATAGCGCTTTGCTACAAAAAGGGGCGCCATGGCAAAGACGGCAACGCCGATGAAAAAGAGATAGGGAAAAGTCCATTGCATCAAGCGCACCGTATCGTGCAGCTCTGTTTCCGATTGGGGCATTGTTTTGCCCGTGAATGCTTCCAGCGAGGCGAGCGCCCCCGGTACCAGCGGCATGAGTACAATACCAATAACCGTAATGACAACGAAGAGGAGCAGCATCATGGACATGACGGCTGAAACGGCTTCGCGATATCCCGCCGCATCAGATTTTTCCTGTTCAACGCTGAACACAGGCACAAGCGCGGCGTTCACAGCCCCTTCACCGAGCATGTCACGCAGCATATTGGGCAGACTAAAAGCGAAGAGGAAGGCGCCCAGCGGACGGCCCGGTATCGTATGGGCAAAGACCACATCCCGCGCAAGTCCGAGCACACGGCTGACCAAGGTACCGCTCGCAAAAATCATGGCGAAGCGGGACAGTTCACCCGTTCCTTCTTGAGGCGTTACCCGGTTGTTGGATGGTTTAGCTTGGTCCACAGTCTTTCCTTCTTCGTTGAATTCTCCCAAAGTGTATTCTTTTTTTACAAAGGATTCAATTCATTATCCCCTTCCCCCTACAATACACCAAGCCGACAAAAGAGCGCTAACACACATTTCAAAGGATGGACAGGATGGACAGGATGGACGGGATGGACAAAAAACGAAGATATTGTCGACGCAGCGGTCTAAGGTGTTTCCTTTTATGAACGCTCCTTGCGCTGCGTACGGCTGCGATACAGGCGCTCCGTGAAACCGCCTTCGGAGCCGAAGGCGTCGGCGAGGGAATCCAACTGGCGTTTTAACAACGCTGTCGCTACGCCGATCAAAACCACTGCGGCATTGGCCGAATATTCGGCGTAAAGAGATCGCTTCGGTGGTAAAGATAAATGTGTCTCGCCCTGCTTTTCTTCCTGATCATAGCGCGCACAAGTTTGTTTAATCCAAAGAGCCACATCGTCAGCATTGCGACAACGACACACAACCAATGACGCGCATCGCGGATCATCCTTCGACCAAAACTTCAATCCCTGTTGACGCAAAAAATCTTCATAGTCCAAACGTAATTCCGCGAGGCTCGCTTTGGCAACATTCGTTAACTTAAGTTCCGTTTTCTTGGAAGTACCGCTCGCCACGCTCCCTTCCGCAATATTTTGAACACCCGAACGCGCAGCCTGCACCATCTGATCATGGGTGCGGCTGCGCTTATCGATGTATCTGTCACAAAAGCGCACCGTCACATCGTAAACAAGCTGCGCAACCTGAAAGCTTTTTAATTTTCGGAAGCCGCCATGTTTTGGGATCACGCTGTAGTCTTGATCCTTCTCCGGCCGTCCTGTTTTATTCGATTCCATTAGGCAAACTCCACGTTATTACATGAGCCATTCAGTCTATACTATTTACACAAACTAAACAATACATCCCGTCCATCCCGTCCATCCGGTCCATCGTGTCCATTCTGTCCATCCCGTCCATCCGGTCCATCGTGTCCATTCTGTCCATC
>JAAYJI010000155.1 GCA_012523015.1 Candidatus Hydrogenedentota bacterium | reverse complement strand
CGGAACATTCGGCAATGATAGCCGAGGACTTCCCGACGAAGGCGCTTGCTTGGGACGTGCCCCCACTTTGGGCGCACTTTCAGTCATGGTTCCTTTCGCGCTTATCGTTCGCGGCGCAGCATCTTCGGGAGCAGCATGCAACGGCTTCACCGGCGTGGCAGCTTGTTGTTCGAGCGAATAGGTAAAATTCGGAAGATCATGGCTGCTCCGATAATCCCATGGCGCCAGTGCGGTGATCTCGGAAAAAACGGCACGTTCGGCAAGTACGGCTTCCGCATTTAGTTTTCGTAAAACAGTATCTTTCGAAGCATTATGTTCATCCCACCACGCCAGCCCATCGACCGCTAAGCTATGACTGATAGAATGACTGTTCTCATCAAAAACCAAGGCAACGGGTACGTTTAAAGAATCCACCGTGAGCACATAGACCGCTACGGTGTCGCCTTGATACCGTTTTTTCAATTCATCGCGCGCTTCTTCCGCAAAAGCCTGTCCTATTTCCGGACAATCAATTCCATATAAACGAAGGGTTGTGGTTTCTTCTCCGTGTTTGATCTTGACCAAGGCGTCGGGAGTAACGCTGTCCAGCTTGCCCGTATACTGTTCCTTTATCTGTGCATTCAGTTCTGTCAATATTTGATCTGCAGTAAGGAGCGGCTGTGTTTCGACTTGTTCCGCCTTATTATCCGCTACAGGGCTGATGTCTTGTGCTGCGAGAATTCCGGGTATAATCAACGCGGCAACAATCAGTATTGCACGCATTAAATAAAACATGATATATCTCCTTGAAAGGTTGTTGTTTGTATTGCCAATAGTATACCATGAAAATTCTTATCATCGTTATTTCGTCGGGGCACTCCATCCTTCATTTTTGAATGGATAGGTAGGTTTTTAGCTAGATCGGATAAAGTTAATGGAAAAAAAAATTATTGTCATCGGAGCAGGTGTATCAGGTTTATGTGCCGCATATTACCTGCGCAAAGCGCTTGGTGAAGATGCCGTCTTAACGCTGGAAGCGTCCTCCTGCCCCGGCGGTACGACACGGAGCGATCAGCAGGCGGGCTATACCCTTGATTGGGGGTCAAACGGTTTTTTAGATCGTGAACCGCTTACCCTGGCGTGGGCAAAAGATTTGGGACTTGAATCCGACACCCTTAAAGCCAACACAGCCGCTGCTAAACGCTTCATCTATCGCAACGACCGGCTGCACGAGGTTCAAATGCCGCCCGGATTCTTTTTGTCTTCCCTTCTGTCCCTGCGCGGAAGACTGCGCCTTTGTTGTGAGCCTTTGATTAAACAAAAACGCGATGACACGGAAGAGAGCGTCTTTGAATTTGCTGCCCGACGTATCGGCAAAGAGGCAGCACAAATCATGGTCGGTTCTATGGTACTTGGAATTTACGGCGGTAATGCCAAAGAACTGAGCATGCGCCACTGTTTCCCGCGCATGGTAAAGATGGAACAGGATCATGGCGGCTTATTTAAAGCACTCCTGGCTATCCGCAGAAAACGCGGCGCCTCGCCCATGGGTCCCCCCGGCGTCTTAACTACCTTCAAGGGAGGGATCGGCGCGCTGCCCGAACTCGCGGCGAAGACACTGCACAAGCAAATTCGTTATAACGCCAAGGTCACTGAAGTCACGAAACGTGAGGGAGGCTATGAAGTGCATTTGGAGCAAGGTGAAAGGCTCGCTGCCCAAGCCGTGGTCTTGGCAACACCGGCTCACGCTGCCGCTGCAATCAGCGCGTCCCTACACGCCGATGCCGCTGATGCCCTCGCTGCGATACCCTACGCCGGCTTGAATGTTGCGTGCTTGGGCTATAGGCGCGACGCCGTCGCCCATGATTTAAACGGATTCGGATTCCTCGTGCCGCGAGGACAAGGATTGCGTCTCCTTGGCTGTATTTGGACATCTACCCTCTTCCCCTTCGAAGCGCCCCAAGGATCCGTGTTGCTTCGTGTCATGGTGGGCGGCGCGTCAGACCCCGATGCCGTACATTTATCCGATGAGGAAACGCTCGCACTGGTTCGTAAAGAACTGGATCCTTTGCTGGGCTTACAGGGCGAACCGGAACTTAGCTGCGTATATCGACACCCCCGCGCTATCCCGCAATATACGCTGGGTCATGGGAAGCGATTGAAGACTATCGAAGACGCAGAAAAAGCCCTGCCCGGATTAGTATTCGCCGGAAATGCCTATTATGGTATCGGACTGAATGACTGTGTTCTATCGGCTCATCGGGCTGTGAAAATGGTTCTTGAAGAACTGGCTTGAACCGCACGCTGCTTTTTTAGGCAGCCCTATCTTTTTGCAAAGCAATGATGCGTGCGGGAGTCACTTTTGAATCGGGTGTGAACCGAGAAAAACAAGAAATACAGAGGAGGGAATAAAAAAAATGGTGGGCGATACTGGGCTCGAACCAGTGACCTCCACGATGTCAACGTGGCACTCTAACCAAGCTGAGCTAATCGCCCACAACAGACTCATAATAGCAAAAAATAGGATGCTGAGTCAACGTGTCTTTACACGTGAATATTCTGCGAAAGAAACCTTGATATTCGATATTTAAATGACGTGGATCAGGGTCACCGCTTCATAAACAGCGGCGATGCCCAACAACACCCCCGTAAAAAGGGCAGCGACAAACAAGAGCAGCAGCCCTTGTTTCAGCGATTTTAGGAAACAGCGATTCTTAATCCCGGACCACAGCAAGATCGTCCAAATAATGATAACTATACAGGCAAAGATATAGGCTTCCAATTCCATGACAATGGTCAGTGAGTGGAAAAACAGCATCTCAGCCGTACGCAACCACAAGGGCGACATGGTCCATCCTGCAAGACACAAACTTAAAAAGGTTTTGATCAATCCTAAGGGAAGCGGGAAAAGAGAAATTAAGAAGATTAGGAACAACACCTGCTCGATATAATTATTGTAGAAGGTCATCCATGCGGCATAGGATATTTTTCCTGAACTATAGGCAGCGCCAATATGCCCCAATCCGCCGATTTGAAACACAGTTTCCGTATACTGTTCGAAGCGAAACGCAAGAATCGGTGATTGTATAGCCACCCATACGGCTATAAAGAAAGCGCCGTAAAAGAAGATATGGGATCCCCAAAAAAGCTTGGGCCGTTTTAGAACAGCTTCGGCAAGGGGTGCGAAAATGACACTTTGTCGAGAACGCCGCATAAAATGTAGACCACTGAATTGGAGCAGCGCGCCGCCAAGGGCAATCAAACACATAGCAAGAAAGGATACATAAACGGTCTTGGCGTCGGATCGTATGAATCCGCCCAAAATATTGGGGACTGCCAAAGGCACTACTTCATCCGGCTCAGTCACCGTCGTCTCTTCAGTATTTCCCTTGTAGGTTAAAAACTCGGGCAGCCTTCCTTCTTTAGCCAGCAACTCCCCATCTTTCAGGAGTAGACCGCTAATGGCGCCCCGTTCTTTACTGAAGATCTCTTCGTATCCTTCCGGATAAGGCAGCATATACGTAAAAAGGAAACCGTTCACCGACTTTTTTAAGTGACCGACTACTTGAAATTCAACGCCGTCAATAGCAAAACTCTCCGAACGTGCCAAGTCTCCCGCCAATACTTCCGGACGCCCCGGAACAGGCAAGCGTCCGGAAGCTAAAAGCGGTGTGAGTTCATCGGGGTCCAGTTCTAATGCAACCACGAGTTCTGCAGCGCCCAAACGAATGTAGTCATTGAAACGATCCCATTGTAAGAGTTCGCTGAGTAATTCCATCCCAAGATCACCATCCAGCCTCGTAGTGCGTTCAGCAAAACGAATGGATACGGGAATATTGTCGTCATTTAAAAAGCGGGTCGTATCTTTGGTGAGAATAAGGGTATTCACCCAAGGCGCTTCGTCGAAGGCCTTTGATTCTTGTACCGAAATGTTATGCAGCAGTCCCAGCCCGACTCCCACAATACAAAGTCCAAGTATCAAGCTTTTCCACGGTCTACGCGGCACTTTTTGTTGCGCTTCAACGGGTGGCTGCTCGTCGGATTCTTGCTTTATGCTGAGGTTTTCTTCGTTCATGGAGATGCTACTGCAGCGGCTTGGGCGAGATCAACAGGCGGTGTACCAAAATTATCAACAATACGTTTCATCAAGGACGCAAAGTAACTTTCTGCTCTTGGGCCGAGCCAGCCCATCAATCCCACTTCATAATCCAGAACGCCGTGTTTATCAAGATCGTTGTAATAACGATCAGGCGATAAGTACCCGAGATAAGCACCGGAAAAACTGGTTACCCACAAGTCCCAGCCGCTCTCTTTCGCTTGGAGATGCCATTCCCGTGTCAATTCGCCGCTCGTGTCAAAGGGCATCCCAATCAATATGATGGACCCTACACGGGCGCCCTGTATCCAGCCTTCCTGAGGAACGCCCAGTATCTTGGATGCGATAGGCGATAGACGCCATGAAGGCGATAGGGGTCTTGCTTGAGCGGGCGGAACTCCAACAGGCACACGAACAGAAGCCACATCAACATAATTCATAAATTCGAGTTCTTCGGTGTTTTCGACTACCAATTCACCCAAAAGTTGACCATAGGCTTTCACCCGTTCGGAAGGTGTCGGGGCATCGGGGGCGCGCGGGCTCATGGAACCCAGTCCGCCGCCTAAATACATGGCGGTGGCGTTGGTCTTGGCTTCAATAAACCGTGTCATTTCTCCCGGAAATTCGGCGGAGAATTCCATCATATCTGTTCCGAAAATCGTGGGATGGGCAGACCAGCGGCATACATAACAGCGCTTGCCGCCCTCTTGTTCGACAACCATATAGTTGAGAAAGGAATCCACTTCTGCCTGCCGCGTCCGGTTACGGATATGCTCAGGCGCATCAATAAATCCGTGGGCATATTGAGCGGGCTTCATCGAATTGTAGGCTTCAACGATGGCATCGGCAAAGGTGGAGGCTAAAAATTCCGGGACAGCCGGATCATATTTACCTGCGGAAATTTTGGATGCTAAACCGGGGCCAAAAGCACCGGGACCGCAATGGGTATGGCTTGCTGGAAAATAAAGATCATCTGATGTGAGCGGTGTTTTTTCCGCCACTTTGTTGACCGTAAGTTCTGCTAAGTTTGGAGGGACGATGAGCATGTCGAGCCCTAAGATAACGACGGTATCTGTACCATCACTCAAGGCGATGGCACGCGCCTTGAGTTCATCTCGAACACCGCGTGATTTTTTACCGTCGGGACGGGCACTATAGCCGCCCATAGGCACGCCTACATTCGGGGTCATGATTCTGGTTGCCCAGCCTGCCAATAATTGGGTGGGATCTTCTGCAATATCGCAGTTGGCAGCGTGGGCGTCAATGGCCGCTATAGCTTCTTTGTAATAGGTTTTTTGCGTGAAATCGCTCGGTCCCCGCACCGGCCACGGGCCAATACAGATCAAAAATAAAATGGCCGAGACAACTACAATAATCAGTAGAACAAGCAGGATTCGTTTAAATAGTTTCATCATTCATTCTCCATAGAAAATTACCGTTAACATTTTGGGGAAATAGCGGCCTTGTAATGAGGTCACATGAATTAAGACTGAAAACACCCTTCTAAGGTTTTATTTTTTTACCATTCGATGGATGCTTTCAATACATTGTCTTTGTATGAAGTTGTCAAGTCGAAAGCCTCAGGCGCTTGCTCAAACGGAAAGACATGGCTGATGAGCCCCTGCACATCCAGCACGCCTGCTTCAATGAGTGCAAGGCTGGCTGGATAGCTATGTCGGAAGCGGCGGCACCACTTCAGGTTTAGACCTCTACGCCGAGCGATACTTACAGGAACATAATCTTCGTCTCTACCGGAAATGCCGGTCAGCACGCAGCGCCCTGCAGGCCGGGCGGCGGCACAGGCAAGGGCGAGCCCTTCTGCGCTGTTAGTGCAATCAATGGCAACATCGACCAGACGTCCGCCTGTTTGTTCCTCTAGCCATGCGATAGATTCTTTTCCGCCTGAGTCCAATCCGCCTGCTTTGGCACACAAGGCAGCATCCACGCCAAAGCGTGAGGCAACATCCACACGGTACGCAAGGGGATCAATGCCGAAGATGCGCACAGCGCCCGATCGCTTGGCAAGCTGTGCCGTTAGTAAGCCGATAACGCCCAGCCCAAAAACAGCGACTGTATCGCCCGGCTTTAAGGCAGCCAATTCCACGGTATGGACAGCCACTGCCGCCGGTTCAACCATGGCGGCACAGCCGGAGGTCATATCCTCAGGAACAACAAAACAAGCGCTGCTGTCCACCGCCATATATTCACATAGCGCGCCGTCATGTCCGGGTCCTCCCGGAAAACTCATGTTCGTGCAAACGTTGTAGTATCCCGTCCGACAAAACTCACAGTTTAAGCAAGGTTTTCCCGGTTCAACAGCCACACGTTTCCCCAATAAAGAAGCGTCTGCTTTCGCTCCCACCTCTTCCACGATGCCCGCATATTCGTGTCCTAAAACAAGGGGTTCCTCAATGACAGCACATCCGATATGCCCATCCCGATAATAATGAATATCAGAACCGCAAACGCCGACGGCTTCAATGCGTATGAGCACCTCTTCCGGACCAAGTTCCGGTCGGGGTAATTCCACCAGTTTCATCGATTTCTTTTGATACCATTGCCATGCTTTCATGAGCCTTACTCCTGCCATTAATAATTCAGATCGCTAATCAAAAAAAACTAGCGGGCTTTAAGGGGTTATTTTTTTGCAAAAACTGTAACGAAGCGACAAAAAAGCGCCCTTAACAAGAAGAGAGATTAAATTAGAAGTATATCACTCCTGACGCTCTTATGTCAGATTTATTAAAGAGCATCATCACACACCCCGTGTATGCGCAGGCCAGATGGATTTATGCAGTTGCAATTGCATTGTTGCGCGGGAACGATCTTCAATCATCCACTGCGCCAATATTTCGGGCGGGAGCTTCTCTGAGACGGGCGAAAACAAAACACAGTTACAAGCTTCGAAGAGCGTATATTCATGAATGATTTGCTGTGCCCACACATAATCGGCTCGGGAAGCGAGAACAAATTTTATCTCGTCATGCCCCTTGATTTTTTTGATATTTTTCCAGTCCATGTTCCCGCTCATACCGCTATCGGGACATTTGATGTCCATAATGCGAATGACCTCGTCGGGCAATAAATTAATGGGCATGGAACCATTGGTTTCTACCAACACCGTGTATCCTTTATCGATGAGCGCTTTTGCCAAGGGGGGTGTTCCGGCTTGTAATAAAGGTTCGCCACCCGTAATTTCAACGAGAGGTATCTGCCATGCGTCTACTTGATCGAGTATTTCCGATACAGTACAGCGCTTCCCCGTGCCATGAGAATACAAGGTATCACACCATCGGCATCGCAGATTACAACCTGCGAGGCGGACGAAACCGCAAAGACGGCCTGCCCATGTAGACTCCCCTTGGATGCTGGTAAACATTTCAATTACATCAAGGCATTCACTGTGCGTTTGTGAGACATGTCGATTCATGGCGCGATTTTCTGACCCTTAACTGGGATCTTATGTTAAGCCTATCTCATGCTATATGTTCAGCAGCTACCTTAGCATATTTTTATTGTCTTGCTACAATCGCAAGCCTGTAATTACCCGGTCGATTCCTGCCAAATCTTTATGACAATTCAGCCGGTGAAATCCGTGTCTAAGATAGAGGTCTGCAACTGCCGCGTAGTGGCTCTCTCCGATTTCCAAGGCGAGCATACCGCCGCTGCGCAGAGAATCCGCCGCAGCGGGTATCAAAAGGCGTACGTAATCCAGCCCGTCTTCTCCTGCCAGCAGAGCGCCGGGATCTTCATGACGCGTTATGACGGGCGAAAGTGTTTCCCACTCTTTTTCAGGGACATAAGGCGGGTTAGCTACGATTACATCCACAGGCGCGGTGAAAGGGCTCAGCAAGTCACCACAAATAGCTTGCAGTGAAATGCTATAGCGTTGCGCGTTTTCTCGTGAAATTTCCAGCGCATCTTGGCGGCGGTCTACGGCGTATAGACTTGTGTCGGGAAAATGGCGGGCAATGGCGATACCCACGCAGCCGGTACCACAGCAGACATCGATGACGCGGTACGGGGCAGAACAGAGAGACAAATAATCTAAGACAGCAGATACAAGGTGTTCCGTTTCAGGGCGAGGAACGAGAAGCGGCGGAACCACGCGCATGGACATTCCAAAAAACTCCCATTCCCCAAAAATGTAGGCAAGGGGCTCACAATTCAATCGTCTTGCTAAAAGAGTCTCAAGCTTGTTGGTAGGGACGCTTTCTTTCAGGCGTGCGAGCAGGGAGGCGCGTGATAAACCTGAAGCGTGCGCTAAAAGTAATTCTGCTTCCAATCGCGGTGTCTCTGTAATAGGGGCGAGTTTTTCTGTTATGGAGGAAAGCAGTTGTGCAACCGTTGTTTCCATGTCATTCTTGTGCGGCGAGCCGCGCGGCGCGATCTGCGACGTTCAAGGCATCAAAAAGATCGGCAAGATCGCCCTCCAATACCTCACGCAATTTGTATAGAGAAAGGTGGATTCGATGATCAGTGACGCGGTTTTCCGGGAAATTGTAGGTTCGGATCTTTTCGCTGCGGTCGCCCGAACGCACTTGACTACGCCGATTTTCTGAGCGTTGATCCGCTTCCTCCTGCATCTTGAGATCGAGCAGACGGGCGCGAAGAACGCGCAAGGCTTGGGCTTTGTTCTTATGCTGCGATTTTTCGTCTTGACAGGACACCACCATGCCGGTTGGTTTGTGGGTGACTCGGACAGCGGAGTCGGTGGTGTTCACGCTTTGACCGCCCGGGCCGCTGGAACGAAATACGTCGATGATCAACTCATTGGGATCAATTTGGATATCTACTTCTTCCGCTTCCGGCAGAACAGCCACTGTTACTGCAGAGGTATGGATTCTACCTTGTGTCTCTGTGTCGGGGACGCGCTGTACACGGTGCACGCCTCCCTCCCACTTCATGAGGCTATATACATTCTCCCCGGATAATTGGAAGGCAATTTCTTTGAAGCCGCCCAGCGCCGTGGGGTTAGAATTCATCAGTTCTATTTTCCAGGCGCGCAATTCGGCAAAGCGTGAATACATACGGAACAGATCCGCGGCGAAGAGCGCTGCTTCGTCGCCCCCCGTACCTGCGCGAATTTCAACGATGGTGTTTTTAGCATCCATGGGATCTTTGGGGATGAGCAATACTTTCAGCTCTTCCTCAAGAATATGGATCGACTCTTTTAGACGTGCCTGTTCCTCATGGGCAAGTTCCTGCACCTCAGGATCGGACTCGGTATGGAGGATTTGTTCCGCTTCTTGCAGACCGGATTCATGGGCTTTGAAGCGTGTAAAAACGTCAACAACATCCGTTAGCTCTGCATATTTTTGGGCGTGTTGACGGTACACATCGGCATTCATGGCAATTTCGGGAGTTGCCATGGCGGCTGCCAGACGTGTATGTTCGGCTACAAGGGATTCCAGTTTCTCGCGCACACGCGCTTCCATAAGAACTTATTCGGCGCTTTTAGCGGTGCCAAATTTTTTCTGGAAACGCTCTACACGGCCCTCGCTATCGACAAACTTTTGTTTGCCCGTGAAAAAGGGGTGGGAATAGCTGGACAGATCAAGGGTGAACAGAGGATATTCTTTTCCTTCGAATTCAATGGTGCGGCTCGTTTTTACAGTAGAACGGGTGATCCATTTTTTGTCTGCACCGATGTCCATAAACACAACTTCACGATAATTTTCGGGATGAATGCCTTTCTTCAAAGCATGTTTCTCCTAAGGTTTAGGGCTGTCTAAAAGCTGATTACGAGATACACAGAAAAGCCATATCTCGAGAATAAAAGGGTGAGTGTGGAAAGTATAGCAAAATAGAGTAGGAGCACGCAACATCATGAGTCGTACGCTTGTGCGGCAATGAACTCAGCCGGGCTGAAAACTTCCTTCGGTGATAAAACAAATTTATGGGGTATGGGAATCGCTCGACTTTATTTTTGCTGCAGAAACAATGAGTTCAGCGCCACAAATATATTCATACTCTTGCATTGAAAATTGATGTTGCTCCAACGAATCCCGAAGAGAGGAAAATGTAAAGGGATTCGGATGAATATCACCGGCAGGAGTCGGTTGTATGGCGTTATAGATTTTTTTAATGAAGCGCCAACGTCGGCGGCCATAATCCGGCGTGGCGATAACCAAGGTTCCGTCTGATTTCAAACAACGGGCGAGTTCACGAAACGGAATTTCCGATTGCGGCAAATGTTCTATGAGATGAGAGGCAAGGATAACGTCGAAGGACTCGTCTGGAAAAGGAAGAGCCGAAACAGAAGCATTAATTAATATCCGCGCCGGCCGCCGCATAAACCGTAACTTGGCAGGATTGGTATCCACCCCTATGGCTTGGGGCACATTGTTGAGCAATTGGGTAGACCCGCAGCCAACATCTAAGACTGACATACGGTCGCCTATAAAATCGCGTAGAATTTGACATCGACGGCGCTGCCACCAACGCTGCGGCAAGATACGGCTATAAAATGCGCGGGCATCATAATCGGCACTTTGCAGGCGATTGCGGTATTTCCAAAGGGTATAGAGCGATTGAAGGTATACTTTTCCAAACTTAAATACACGGGCATGACTCGACCCATGGCGTCTGGGAAGATAATGGAAAGGTTCTTCCACAACACGATAACCGCGACACCATGATTTGATTAACACTTCCTGGAGAACGGCATAGGTTTCATAGTGCAAATCCAGTTTGCGAATGGCGTTGCGATGGTAAAGCCGAAATCCACTCGACAAATCGCGTACAGGAAGGTCTAAAACAAATCCAAATACACGGTTTAGACTGCCACTGAGTATTTTACGGCTCCATGCCATTTCTCCGTAGCCTTGGGGCGTAAAACGAGAGGCAATTATTATTTCACCTTCATAGCGTCGTGCGAAAAGGTATTTTATGAAGACTGGGTGATGGGAAAAATCCGCGTCCATGGTCAGCAGCCATCGTGTCTCGATGTCTTCAAAAGCCGTACGTATTGCGCCGCCATAGCCCGCGCCACGTTGTGAAATAACCGTTGCCCCCAAAGATTGCGCAACGGACACCGTGTTATCTGTGCTTCCCCCATCAATCACAAAAATCCGGTATGAAATGGACATGGAGGATACTACTTCATTGATTTTAGGCACCAACAGACATAGATTGTCCGCCTCATTTAGACAAGGTAGTACGATTGCCAATTCTGTCATGGTGTTGGGTATAACCTTCTCTGACCATCAAGAAGACGACACAGATAATATTTGGAAGCTTCGCGTTGCAGGTATTGATTGATTCATCGGGATTCAGCCTATCATAAAAGACCTTTTACTTCAATAATTTTATATCCCCGATCGTTTCAATTTGAGCTCTCGGACAAGTTTTTTTTCTTGACATTAATGAAGTCTTAGGTTGTTTTATCGGGAGCGGAGCCCGTGGGAAAGAGCTTAGACTTGGCTGGTTTAAGGTCGATGGCGCAAGGTATTCATATCCACTTAGATAAACAAACCCTTTCCGGCCTAATACAATGCAGCGAGACTGCATTAACGAGGGGAGCTAACCCGAGTTCCGTGGTTTGCAGGTACTCTAGGGGAAGGAGTGACGTGAGGCAGAACATTCACCACGTGCTGCTCAGGTTCGCTCCCCTCTAATATGAGGCCTCCACTTATAAGTGCTTGGTGAGGCGAGTCCAGGGATAAAATATCGGCTGCAGGTACTCTCGGGGAAGGAGTGACATGAGAAACAGGGGTTGCCGAATATTTATTGAACCCGCCTCGGGTAGAGAAGGGGTTGGAGGCAAACTTAAATATGAAATCATAGTGTTTCATGGCCGGACTCCCACGGCGCGGACTTCCGTAAAAGAGGTGTCCAATTGGCCGGTACTATAGTCCGGAAGCAAGTCTATATGCAGTCTATTTTCTGCATGAGTTTGAACTTCAGCGGGAACATCTATATTGATTGAAGTATGGGTCTTGTCTTGAAATACAGAGGGTGGAATGTGCGTTTTAAACAGCGGGTTCAGTGAACTGTCAGAAACATAGACACTGTAGCCGGCGTGCCCTTCTGAATAAGGATGGGGCAGCCAATTCAGTTCCACGGCGCGTACCAAACGCTGTTTTGTTTCCACCATAAAGATCTGCCGCCGTGTCCGCGTTGTTTCCTGTGTTGACGGCACAAATCGGGTGAGGAACATTCTTTGTGCACTTACTTCGGGCAACACATTTCGTGCCATTTCCAGACAACGGGCCGCCGGAACGTCTCGTTCTATTTTGGGCCGGTTGCGTTGACTGAAAAGCGCTTTATTACCTTGGTGGAGCAATGCGAAACTCGTTTCATTCTCAACGAGCACCTCCCCATTGACAACGGTAACTTCCGTATTGTCCGAAGTTGTATACACTTCAAAAGAGGTGCCTAATGCTGAAATGACCCCATGAGGAGTGTTTATCAAAAACTCTTGGGTGTCCGGATGTACATCAACAAAAATACGCCCCTGCTCCAAAAGAAGTTTGCGTTCGCTGATAAGATACAAACTGGAATCTTCATAAAGCGAAACATGACTGGGGCCTGAAAGACCCAGTAGGAGCCGGCCATCTTTTCCCGTCTTGATAAAACTATCGGGAACGAGTAAGGTTTTTTCTTTCGCTTCGTTCAGAATCCCGTCTACGGCACGACCGAAACGAACAGGGCCGTTGCTATAGGTAATAAGCCCGACGGCATCATCATCTTTTTGCGGAATTGAGGGCCAATAAAGCCACAGCAAACCGCCTAAAACGAGCAATATGATGGGGGCAAGAACGGGGACTAAGGCGGCAAAGGTTTTGTTCCAAGTCCTTTTTTTGGAAGGAGGTATCACGTGGGAATTAGACGAGCGTTTTCTATCCATCTCCGGCAAATGAGCCATGACCGTCGGCACCAAGTTTTCTTGAAGGCGGTCTTCCTTGAGCAATTCAAAGAGTTGCACATTTGCAGCCCGTGCAATTTTCAATTCATGGCGGCAGGCATCGCAATTATGGAGATGATCTTCGAAGAGCAGTCGTTCTACACTTCCAATTTCATCGTCCAAAAAGGCTTGGAGCAAACCAAGTATTTGTACACAAGATGCCACGTTTATGCCTTTTCTTCTTCTTTCAATTGATCGGTTTCTATATCTTTATAGTGCTGAAGTTCTTTGCGCAACATACCGGCTGCACGGCTGAGGATGCCGCGTATCTCGTCATGAGAGTCTCCGGTAAAATGGCTGATCTCTTCATAACTCATCTCTTGCACATAACGAAGTACCACCGGAAGCTGATACCGTTCCGGCAAAGATTCTATGGCACGATGAACGAGCTCATAGACATCATCGGAAACAGAGGATGACTTCGCTTCAGTATTAAAATTTAACGTATTGTAATGCGCGCGACGTCGAGGCAACGGTGTTTCATTACGCAGCCGAGGCGCATTTTTACGCAGCCAGTTTGCAGAGACACGCGTGGTAATCGCTTTTAACCACGAACCAAACTGTTCCGGTTCACGTAAGCGCGGCAACGAACGATAGGCCGCCCAAAACGCCTCTTGTGCAATATCTTCCGCGCCGCCATAGCGCCCTGCATAATGAAAAGCAGTGGCATAGACAGCGTGTTGATACCGCGCTACTAAAAGGGCGTAGGCGTCCGTGTCTCCGTCACGACATTGGAATACAAGTTCTTCATCTGTTGGACGCATAAACTTTCTTCCCAAAATAATAAAAAATGTATGATGCCTCACGCTGCGTCTACAGAAAGCGTTGTATACCGTTTCTTCAACTGTATCTACCTATAAAGTGGCGTTTTTTCGGTATAACTACACGAAACGCTCCAATCTGGAACATCCCTCCTTTCCGTTATATTAATTTACGACCCCTTGCAACTTGGTATAAAGCCATTGTGCAGCCTTTTCTATTTCGATATCAATATCCGGCCAGGGATGACCGCCTTTTTCTTTATAAACCAAATCCACCTCGCCTCCGGCGGTACGCAGCGATGCCGCCAATTTTTCAGCTTGTTTCCAGGGCACTATAGGGTCTTCTTTTCCTTGGACAATAAGAAAAGGCGGTGGATTATGAGCTGTGACTCGTGCAGGCGAAAGACGTGTCAACATTTCAATCAAAGTATCTTTCTCCACTTTTTCCGTGCTGCAATGAAAAAAAAGCGACTTAATATTCATTGAATCGAGAGTCCTTGGATCGAAAGACCGTCCCCCGTAATCGACAAGATCCGTAGGCGGAAAAAACAAGGCTATTGCCGCCACATCGGTGCTCCACCTGCGTAAGGGATCATAAGCAACGGTTCTTCCACGCTGCACGTTCAATGCGGTTAACGCGCCTAAATGCCCCCCTGCAGAGACTCCAAGGATTGCGAGGCGTTCCGGTTGGATTTCGTAGACCTTCCCATTATTTTTAATGTGTCGTATGGCGGCCTGTACATGCCCCACCATCTCCGAAGCGGTGAACAAGGATGCGGAACCGGGAAGAACAGCAAAGACCGTAATGCCCAATTCACATAATGCATCTATGGCGCCTAAGCCTACATGTTCATTAAGAATTACACGATCTGAACGCCACCCGCTGCTGATCACATCGAGAACGGCGAAATTTGTCGTTTTATGTTTGGGTATAAAAATATCCATAACCAAGCCAATACCATGGGCCTCGGCGTATACCACATTACATTGTTGTGTATAATTTTTCTTCGTTTTCGGGCGCAGCCGCAACGATGCGGCAGGCCGATATAAAATTTCAACCGGTTGGGGTGGGGTCGGATTCATACAATACCTTTACGTGAAAATAATCTTTAACTTCAATTAACGACATTATTTCATACCCAAAGGCAGAGACAAAATAGAGGAAGGAACAGGATATATTTTTACAGATGCAGGTATCCTGCTGAGTTCATAGAATGAAGGTTCAGAAGTAGACAAGCAACGGAATTAGTGTGATTTTTCGTTGCGTAAACGCTGTTGTATCAAACGCCACTCTTTATACCGCTTATAGCTGCCGCGAAGACCGTAGTTTCGAATGCTGGATACCAGTCTATTCAACACGGCTCTTTTCTTGGGTGTGCTGCTCAATGCCTGCACAGCTTTTTTTAAGTCGACATGCTCTTCACCGGACGGAAATGAACAATATCTACACTCGTCGCGTAACTGCCCTTCCAACATCGTTTTTCTAAACTGAGTCATATAAGCGCCGTTCCACACTTCGGCTAGTGACATATCGCGAATGCTCTGGGATCGTTCATCCGACAAATAACAACAGGGACTGACATGACCACTGGAATCAATAGCGATACCGGTCCATGGCTCTAGGCAATGAGCTGTGCAAAGATCTTCCGAATCCGCTTGGCATGTTGCCATATTTTCCGCCTTAAAATGTTTATCTTTATCCGCCTGTACAAGCATCAATAAATTATGAAGTGTGTGCGGGAAATTAAGGGCGTCCGCTTTTTTAATAGCGCCCTCAATATAGCCTGGCAGCGCAGCACGTTGCTCTGTATTCAAAATATAGCCACGACCTTCCAAGTCATTTTCAACTAATGGACTGGCGGCGAACATGTCTATTCCCTTATCTATACAAAGATCGATCATATCTTCAAGGCGGTTGTAGTTTTGTGCAGTGATCGTCAAATGAACGGACACTAGGGGCACGTCGCTTCGGTATTTGTCTTTCGTGGATCGCAAGGTTTCAAGGGTAGCCAGTGTTTTGCAAAAAGCTCCTTTATAACGGATAAAATCGTTACTGGCTTCATCAGGTCCATCAAGGCTTATACTGAGTGTGTCCCAACCCGCCTTGATCAGCGTTTCAATCATTTCTTGAGATAGCCCTGTGCCATTGGTCTGCAGTCGACCTTCCATGCCATACTGCTTGGCCTTGACGCACATAGCGGTCACCAAGTCCGCACGGAGTGTAGGTTCGCCGCCGCCGCCGATTACAAAAGAACGTACCCCCAGCGATCCAGCTTCGTCAACAAGACGCAGCCAGCGCTCGTCAGTCAATTCATGAAAGAGATAATTGGGTTTCTCAAAGCAATTTCGGATACAGATGCCGCAATTGACATTGCATCGATAGGTTGGAAATGCGAGTAAACGCCACGGACCTTGAGATTCATGTTGCCACTGATTGAGTCTATCGGCTATTACCGGTACTGTAGTCATCGTTATCCTTTTTCCTGAAAGAAATACGGAGCAATACACCCTTTGAAGATCACCGTCTTGGTTTATCGTGCTTCCTTACGAAAAGCCCGACGAATAGCGCGCCATTCTTGGAATCGTTTCCAAGTCCTTCGCACACCGCTTCTTCGCAGGTTTATCCACGTTTTTCTTATCAATGCGATCACATTTGAATTACCATGCCCCCTCGTTTCCACCGCTTGAACGACACAGGCTCTCAACTGGCAATGATCGTTGCTCTCAGGGAAACGGCAGCTGATGCAAAAAGGCGGTAAATCCCCTTGTTGCATCTGTTGTCGAAAATTCCTTAGATAGGGGCCAAGCCAAACTTCTTGCAAACTTTTGTCGCGAATACTGTCCGCGGCGCCATCCCAAAAGAAACAGCAGGGCGCTACATGTCCCGACGACTATACAACGATTCCCCGCCACGGTTCCAAACATTTGGCATTGATAAGAGCCGCGTCTTGGCTTTCCCGAGGCTTAGGTTTTGCTACTTGGTTTTGCTCCGACTTTTTTGTGATCAAAGTGTCGAGATTGGTTGCCAAACCAAGCTTACTTGCCAAAGCTAAGGCCTTTTCGATTTCTTCGGGAACGCCAAGCTTTTGCGCGTCACTTAAGATAAAGTCTTTCATATCCGGACTGTATTCAAGCAGTGTCTTAACGGATAGATATTCAACGCCTTGTTCCACACAAAAGTGTACCATGTCATCTAAGTGTTTGTAGTTGAGCGCAGTCAACACCATATTAAATTGCAGCTACGGTAAAGGGGAACGGCGTTCTTTATTTAACTGATGCAGCCCTACCAATCGGGTCACCGTTTTAGCGAAGGCCTTTTCAAAGCGTATAGCATAATTAATTGCCACAGTTG
>JAAYJI010000154.1 GCA_012523015.1 Candidatus Hydrogenedentota bacterium | reverse complement strand
CCTTCGAAAATGAAAATCTACCTCAAATATGAGGGGCTCAATCCAACGGGCTCTTTCAAAGATCGCGGGATGACGATGGCGATTACCAAGGCTTTGGAAGAAGAGTACGAGATGGTCATGTGTGCGTCTACGGGAAACACCTCGGCTTCCGCGGCTGCCTATGCGGCGCGGGCAGGCATCAAATGTGTCGTGTTGATCCCGGAGGGGAAGATTGCTTTTGGCAAGTTGTCGCAGGCCATGGTGCACGGTGCGCAGATTCTTCAGATTCAGGGTAATTTTGACGATGCCCTCACCTTGGTGCGCAAAATCTGCGATGAATTCCCCATTGCATTGGTGAACTCTGTCAATCCTTATCGCATAGAAGGTCAAAAGACTGCTGCCTTTGAAATACTGGATGATTTTGAGGGCACTGCGCCGGATTTCCAATGTATGCCTGTGGGTAATGCGGGGAATATTACCGCCTATTGGAAAGGCTACCGCGAATATAAGGCCATGGGTAAAAGTGATTCCTTGCCGCGCATGTTGGGCTTTCAGGCGGCGGGCTCTGCGCCTTTGGTTTTGGGGCATCCGGTCTTGGATCCGGACACCTACGCTACCGCTATCCGCATCGGCAATCCTGCCAGCTGGCAGACAGCTATTGAGGCACGGGATCAGTCCAACGGTCTTATCACATCTGTTACCGACGACGAGATCCGGGAAGCTTATGCCTTAGTGGCGCGTATGGAAGGGATCTTTTGTGAGCCTGCCAGCGCGGCCAGTGTGGCGGGTCTTGTAAAGTTGTCCAAGGAAGGTTTCTTCGATACAGCAACGCCGAGACAAGGCGATCGTTTCCGTGTGGTATGCATTCTCACAGGTCATGGTTTGAAAGACCCGGATAATGCTGTTGCCGCTGCGGAACAACCCCATACGGTCGAGGCAAAAGAAGAAAAGATTCTTGAACTGCTCGGGTTTAGCCCCGCTCTTGTTTAATTGTCGCCTTCATCCGTTTCTTCATATTCTTCTTCCATTTGCATGGTTTCAATAGCAACGGTTTCGAGGATACGGCTGATCTTGCGTTTGCGGAAGACAAGGAGCGGCACGTTTTGAATAACGAGCAGTTCTTTGTTGCCCGTGGCACTGAAAAGCCTAATGGTTCCTGAACCGCAAATGAGCAGCTCCAGCATGTCAGTGTATTCTGCGCGCACCCGTTTCGCTCCGCGGCCAATAGCATCTTCTTTATAGCCGAAGACATGGTGTTCAATTTCATTGTGCGTGATACGATAACGATCATTGAAATAGGCCATGAACAGCATGATCAGGTAAATGAAAAGCAAAATAAAGGAGAGGGTCGCCATAAAGGAGGAAGGAATGGTCAGATCAATCTCTCGAATAAACGCGCCGATAGTACCAAAAAATTTAATTTCCTTAACCCCCTGCAGCCACAAGATCCCGAACCAACTGCAAAAGAAAAGAACGAGACAAAAAATGCTGGCCCGGAGATTTAAATCAACCCCCATCGTGATTAAGACAAGGGACATGATGGCGAGATAGGTCCAAGCCACAGCGCGGAGCCCATTGTCACCCAGCAATTCCATAGACTGTATTCCTGCAAATAAAAAACCAAATACGATGACAGGCCACACGTAGAGGAATGGAGGAAAAGAAAAGATCGTAATAGAAGCAGGTTTTTTTGACAGAGCCATAGCAGTAATTCCTTCTGATGCTACAAGTATCCCTAATCCATTAACAACAATCACTGTAACAGTCTAACACGTTAACGTGAATCATTTCTAAAAATTATTTTACATCTTTTTCCTCTGTTTTTTGTTCTCTTGCCGCCGTACGAGAATCCCAGTCGCAGTCGCGGCAAATCCACAGAGGTTGCCCATAGGGTTTTACGATTCCCAAGGTTAATAAGGAAAAGAGCAATCCGGGAAATAAGTGACCGGGCATGGATACCATATTCGCCGACCCGCAGCGCGGACAGTTTTCCGGTGTTTCTCCCGGAACCCAGTCCCCTTGTGGTGAATCAAGGGGAAATTCATAATCGTCATCAATGGGCGCCGGCGGGTTGTTTAAAAGCTTTCGCGCTTTACGAACATCCTTCATGGATACTTTCAAAACAGGACCCCGTGCCAGCATGGAGTAACGCCCTGACCACGCCTTCATGTTTTCTACGCTGTTCTCAACATGAATGCCGTTTTCTTCCAGATAAGAGGCGAAAAAAGCGGCTTCGGCGGGATCGCTGCATTGTTTAACAGTAACAAGTTTTGCCTGCATGATAATGTGTCCTCAATGGTTGACCTGATCAGGCATTTGTTGGGGTGTTTTTGCGCACGCCGATTGTCGGAATCAGGTGGGAATAACCTGTTGTTTGTTGATTCGCTGGAGATGGGCGCGCAACTGGCCGGAAGCGATATCATGCAGTTCCACCGGAACATCATCATAGGCAAGGGGCAGCAGTTGTTTTATATCTTTCACACCTGTCTCCAATAGTTCTTTGATTTTGTTTTCTCGCATAAGACGATGTTCCAAGGTGTTACGGAACAGTGCAGCGCCTTCGTCTTTTATCAAAGGAGGACCATGAGCGGGTATTGTCAGCAGGGCTTCAATCCGTGAAATGAGATCCAGACTTTTTATATAGGCGTCCATATCGCCGCCGTGATCGGGATCAATCAAAATGGTACCGGGATTCGCGACGAGATCGCCTGCCAAGAGGGTACAGCTGCGCTCTTCGAAATAACAGCAATGACCGGGGTGATGTCCCGGTGTGTAGATACAGCGCAACCGCCACGGCGGCGAACCTTCCAGTGTAAGCACTTCTCCATCCGACAAGGATTTTGTATTGAGAAACTGTTGCGTTACGGAAGGATGTCCGTAGATGGGGATGTGGTGCTGTTCTGAGAGTTGCGCTGCGAAGGCACAATGATCCGGGTGATCGTGGGTCAGCACCACGGCGGCGGGTTTCCCTTTCAGGCCTTCACATAGGGTCTGCATATGTCGGGAGAAGCGTTCTTGCTCCTTTTCATCGGCAATTCCCGGGTCAACAATGGCAAGTTCTTTCTCACCAACAATCACGCAGTTTGTATGGGTCGACGGCGGCAGGGTAGGGGCACGTACAGGTACAATATGGATACCCGAGGCAGGTTCGATGTAGTCCATAAGCGTATCTGAAAAGCCGGGTGTATGTTGAAGTCGTTCTAAGGCTTCTTCTAAAGGAAAAGCCGCGAGCCGCTGAAGCACAAAAATTAGCGGCGTGGACAGGGTCATCCGCTTCATGCCCCGTTGCTCCAACGCCTCTCGCGGTGTTAGCCAGCGCAGCGCCGTTATTTCTTCGTCATCGCCCATAGGTGTGCCGGGCAAGGGTTCTGCACATTGAAAGAAAAAGTATCGGGTATCAAAACGTCTGGGCGAAAAGGAGGGGGTGATCCATCTGCCTGCGGATACGAAAGCCGAGCGGTCAATAGAGAGTCCTTCCGCTTCCAAAAAAGACTCAAACTGTGGCGGATCATCCATAACAGCGCGGCGTATGGGATCACTCATCTCATAGCTTCGCAGCTCCGGTGTCGTTAATAAGAGACCCGTTTCTTCGAAAACTTCGCGCACGGCTGCAGTCAAAAAACGGGCATCTTCAGGGTCGTGGGAAGGGTGAACGCAGCGGCCTGTGTCCGCTTCGGCAACATGACCGCCGGGAAAGGCGTAATGACCGCCCATAAAGCTGAGCTGCTCATTTCTTTTGGCGAAGAGTAGACGTCCCCCTTGCTCTTCGTAGAGAATGACTACTGCAGCCGGGACCGGTAAGGAGCCGGCGGAGCAGTTATATCGCAGCCAAGTACTCATGGGCGCTTTCTTTTTTCACAGAGAACCGGATATTAAACTTAAGCTATAACGCGATAAGGGAAAGGGACTATTCCCCCAGGCGGGCTTATTCTCTTGAAACAGCTATCCTGTTCAGGACAATGGAATACAGTGTAACACGCTTTTCCTCTAAAATCATAAGAAAGAACGACGGGAAAAGGAGTAGTAGCCTATACCTATATGGTGTCTGTACTGTTGTATTAACAACAAGGGAAAATAATGGATTTATCTCAAGAAAAAACACGCATCAATAGACTATTTTAAGGCGTTCCTTTTCTGTCGCAGAGTCATGAATTGCCTGAACAACTTGCATATACTGCAACCCTTCTTCAAAATTGGGATGATAGGGAGTGCCCTCACGGATGGCGTCGACAAAATCCTGTTCTACACGCCACTGTTTGACATCGTAACGCTCTTCTTCACGGGGCGTTATAACTTCACGCGTGCCCGTCGTGACGCGGTACAAGATGTCCTCATCAATATCATAATGAAGCGCTTCTTTTTCGCCATAGATATGAATGGAATCGCCGGTGAAGCCCGATACGCCGTTGATGGTGTAATGAACGGGAATATCTTTCTCGCCCACTAGGGTATCGGCCAAAACTTGGTCAGGAATATGCACGGCGGTCATGATGCCTTCTGCATTAGGGCGCTCTTTGGTGTAGAGGAAGGTCTGGGCAAAGACTTGGCTTGTCAATCCGAACCAGCGGTGTATTACTTCTATATACATACCCAAGGTCTGCACGTTCAATCCGGACAGGCTGTAATCTTTGCGCCAATTGATGGGTGTAGTCGGGTCGACCCATGCATTGGAGAAGCTATTGACGGTTACATAGCGAATGGCGCCCAAGGCTTCTTCTTTGAGAAGCCTCGCCATGAGTTTATCGATACGTAATCCAAAAGGAACAGGGCATAGGGCAGCTACTTTGTCGCTGCTTCGCGCGGCAGACGCCATGAGCTCCGCTTCTGCCTGATCTCTTGCCATGCGCGCTTGACAGAATACATGTTTCTCTTCTTGAAGGGCTGCCACGCTCGCTTCGCAGTGCAGGTAGGGCCAAGCGCCGATGAGTACGGTATTGATGTCATCACGGGCGATAAGTTCCTGCCAAGAATCGCTGACCTCCGGAATACCGGATTCTTGAGCAGCTTGCAAGGAAGATTCCCTGCTGCGATTGGCGACGGCACATAATTTGACGCCCTCAATGGCGCGTAAACCCGGAAGGTGGCGGGAGCGGCAAATACCGCCGAGACCTATGATTCCGATACGGATTTCTTCCATGATCTGTACTCCTGCTTTATGCGCGGAAAAGACTGTGACCAATACCCATGGCTTCGCGGCAGCGCTCCACGGTATCCAATGCCACCGGCGTAACGCGCTTGGCATTTTCTTTCAAAAAATCCATGATAAAATCATCATTATGGGCGGGATCATTATAAGCGTCAATAATGGGTTCGTTGAAAGCGGAGACATAGTGTGCCACTGTTTTCTTCAGCGACCCGTAGAATTTGCCGCCTTTTCTATATTGATCCAGATAGTCTAAATAAACCGATTCCGGAGCGAGCAGCGAGAGCAGACGGTATAACGCTCCCACGCCGGAAGGCAGCTTTTTGGTCACAATTTCCGGATCGGTGCTGTCGGTGTCAAGGGGCATCGGTTCTGTGGTGGTGGGTACTCCCTTAATTTTATTCAAGACCACATCGGGCGGATCGAGGAGGTCAAGGGTATTGTTTTCGCTTTTACCCATTTTTTCTGAGCCGTCCAACCCCGGTAAGCGCAAGGCATCCCGACCCAAGGGTCGGGGCACATGGAATACTTCGCCGAAGCGATGGTTGAAGCGTGCCGCCAAGTCACAAGCCATCTCCAAATGCTGCCGTTGATCATCGCCCACAGGGACAAGATCGGCGCGCACAATTAAAATATCAGCTGCCATCAGCACCGGATAGCCCAGCAGTCCATAAGACAAGGGATTCCCTTCCACCTTGGGATCTTCCTGAATCTTGCTGAACTTGTCTTTATAGGTGGTGCCTCGTTCCAAGAGGCCGATATTGGTCAACATGCCCAACAGCAAGCTGAGTTCTGCCGTACAGGGTAGATCGCTTTGTCGATAAATGATCGATTTCACCGGATCAAGACCGCATGCCACGTAGGTGCGCAGCATATCCAAGGTGTTGCGGAATAAGTCTCTGCGTTCCGTGACGGTGGTCAATGCGTGGTAGTCAGCGATAAAATAATAGCAATGGGCATCTTCTTCTTGAAGTCTTAAAAAATGCCGAATAGCTCCAAAATAATTGCCGTAATGAAGCCGCCCTGTCGGACGGATCCCCGAAAGAATGACTTCCTTCTGCTTCATCATACACGATTCCTTTTAAGCTTGAAAGTGTTGTCTGATCCTTGTACCTCCAGTCAGGCGGGATCGGAAAAAAAATGGGTTTCGGTTTCTGTTGCATATCACGGATATGGCAAGAACATAAGAATGATAAGAGAAACCGCACACCCTATATAGTACACGAAAATACAGGGAAAATTCCTATCAACCGTACTTTCGCGGCTTCCAAAGATACCGAGTGAGAAAGGGACGACAAAAAAGAATTTGTGTTTTCCCCGTGGGTCAAGTAGAATTTTCTTGTTCATGATAAACTTTTAATGGCGGCGAAGCGAGAAGGAATCTGCAATGGATTTATCCCCTTGGCTTACAGTATTTCAAAACGTGACAGCGGACTATTATGAATATGCTCGGAATGCAGCGGCGCAAGGCCGCAAGGTGGCGGGCTATCTCTGTTCCTATGTACCCCAAGAACTTCTCTACGGGGCAGGCTATTTGCCCATACGCATTTTGGGGCGTGTCGGAGCCACATCACGAGCCGATGAACTGCTCCAACCTTTTTCCTGTAGTTTTGCGAGGAGCGTATTGGACACGGCACTCGAAAGAGAATGGCCCCTTTTGAATTTGACTTTATTCGCCCACACCTGCGACACCATGCAGAATGTTGCCGACCTATGGCGAGCCCACACAGGGGACAGCAAGACGATTATTGTGTCCATTCCCACACGCGTTGACACAGAGGCGGCAGCCCAATATTATAGCGACGAGCTGCAGCGCGTGCGCAGCCTCCTTGAAGAAGACAGCGGTCCCATTGCGGAAGACACGATACAGCAGGCCTTTGATCTGTATCAAGAGCACCGCGCCACGATGAACGAACTCTATAGACTTCATGCGGAACATCCCGGCCTATTGACAGGGACACAGCTCATGGAGATCAACTTGGCAGGTCAGTTGATGGATCGTGCCGAACATTTAGCGGCTGTGAAGGCGCTGATTGCCGCGTTCCAAGCAGTGTCTGACTTGCCCGACGAAAAGATGCCCCGTGTTTTTGTGTGGGGCAGTATGTGCCGCCACACCGCTTTTATTGAACTCATAGAACAAGCAGGCTGCCGGGTTGTTGGCGATGATTTATGTGTAGGATCCCGCAGTTATGCACCTGCACACGTGGAGGGTGCCACGCCCATGGAATCGGTGGTACGTTATTATCTGGCACGCGCCCACTGTCCCGCCTTTCATCGTGATATGCATCACCCCGGCACCGCCTTGGTGGAAGCGGCACAGCGGTATAAAGCGCAGGGTGTCATCTTTCTCATGACCAATTTTTGCGATCCCACCGCCTTTGATTATGTGCCCATAACCCAGGCATTAGAAAAGGCAGATATTCCTTCGTTGACCTTATCCGTGGAGCAGCATCAAGAACCGCCGGAACAATTGCGTACCCGCGTCGAAGCCTTTGCAGAAATGCTGCAAGGAAGTGCAGTCTCATGAGTGGCAGAGCCGTGTATGCAGGCGTAGATGTAGGCAGCGCCACAACGAAAGCCCTTTGGATTGACGGAGACGCCCGTGTATTGGGCAGCCGTGTCATTCCCAGCGGCGGCAATTTGGCCGATGCTGCAGGCCGCTGCCTTCAATACGCCGCCGAAGAAGCAGGATGTTCTCTCGACAGCGCTGCCTGTATCGTTGCCACGGGCTACGGACGGGAACGGGTTGCTGAGCGCAGCCGCTCTGTTACCGAGATCAGTTGTCATGCACGGGGCGCACGGGCGCTTTACCCGGAGGCGCGCTCGGTAATTGATATTGGCGGTCAAGATTCGAAAGCCATAGCCCTTGATGAGCGTGGCCGTGTTCTTCGTTTTGAAATGAACGATAAGTGCGCCGCCGGTACAGGCAGATTCCTTGAGGTGATGGCGCGCTTGTTGGAATTAGATCTTGATCGTTTCGGTTCCCGGGCCGGTCACGCCGTCGCGCCCGTTTCTATCTCCTCGACGTGTACCGTTTTTGCGGAAAGCGAGGTCATTTCCCACCTGGCGCAGGATCGTGCCGTAGATGACATTGTCGCGGGATTATGTCGTTCCATAGCCGCCAGAGTCCATAGTCTGGTTTCTCGTGCCCGTCTTACGGCGCCCACAATGATGACGGGCGGCGTTGCAAAAAATGTGGGCGTGGTCAATGCCATGGAGGCGCTTTTGGGCAGCCCCCTCCATATACCGGAGTCGCCGCAGACTGTCGGCGCTTTGGGCGCCGCTTTGTACGCCTTGGATGAAGGCACGCAGCAATAAAAAAAGGCACCTGCTCCATGAGGAACAGGCGCCTCGCCGTTTAGGACTAATTTATTTGTTGTGTTTGTCCAAATAATTGGCAACACCTTGTGCTGTTGCCGTCATGGCTTCCTTGCCTTTACTCCAGTTCGCGGGGCACACTTCGCCGTACTGCTCATGATGTTGCAGCGCATCCAGCATGCGCAAGGTTTCGGCTACGCTGCGGCCCAAGGGCAGATCATTAATGAGCGCGTGCCGTACTACCCCTTCTTTATCGATGAGGAAAAGGCCGCGAAGCGCCACAGATTCTTCGAAAAGGACGCCGTAGTTTCGGGCGATTTGTTTCGTAATATCGGCGACGAGAGGATATTGAATATTGCCGATACCGCCCTTTTCGATAGGTGTATTTTTCCAAGCCAAGTGGCTGAACTGAGAGTCCACGGACACGCCGATGACCTGGCAGTTGCGCTCGGCAAAATCAGGAAGCTGTTTGTCGAAGGCCATAATTTCTGACGGGCATACGAAAGTGAAATCCATGGGATAGAAAAAGAGTACCACGTATTTGCCGCGAAAATCAGACAATCTGAAGTTTTCGTTGAAACTATTGTCGGGCATAACGGTTACGGCTTTGAAATCAGGGGCAGGATGGGTCACATGGACAGACATTACTTTACTCCTTATAGTTAGGCTGATAGGTGTTGCAGCAGATTCAACTGAAATAGCGTTTGGTGGTTGATCTGCTTTCTTTAAAAGGGATGTTTACGGATAGACCTTCTACAGCGCCTATCCGCACAAGGTACATAAATTGGCAACCATAATGCCGGTTTCCGTGGCGAGAGGTGTGTCCGAAAAAGGCTTTGCACACCTTCGTTTTCACAAGGCATTATTCGGTACGTTGGCCCAATTCTCTGTTGAGCATGAACATGGCACCGGGAGCGCCTTGCGCCAGTTTGAGCAGCTGAACTACTTCATCAACAGAAGCTTCTTCTTCGACTTGTTCGATGATAAACCAGTTCAGGAACAGGGCGGAAGCCGTATCTCCCACTTCCACCGCTTTGTTATAAAGTGTATGGATGCAGCCTGATATATAGCACTCATGCTTATAGGCGGCTTCGAAGGCGTCTAAGGGATTTTCCCAAGAAGCGGGGGGCGTGCCGATAGCATCTAATACGACCTCACCGCCTCGTTCATGGAGATAATCAATCAGTTTCGTGGCGTGACTCACTTCTTCCATCGCCTGTGCACGCATCCATGTGGCGAAGCCCTTCAAATTTTGAGCTTCAAAAAAGTTGACCATGGACAGGTAAATGTAGGCGGAATAGAGTTCTTCATTAACTTGCTTATTAAAGGCTTTTTGCAGTTCTTGGTTCAGCATCGTTTCCTCTCCTCAAGGGTTGTTGTGGAATGTGGATGGTATGAACGTCGACACAAACGACGTCATTCTACAGGAAAAACGATTTTAATTTCGTCTTTATTCCATAGGGGAATGCCTTTTTTATATAGAGCGATTTTTAAACAGGCTCAGCCTATACGACCTAAAAAGCAGCTATTCATGGTTAAAAAAAAGAACAGCAAAGGAAGCGAATATAAATGGTGGTGAAGAAACAAGAACCTTCTCTTCAATCGGAAAAAACATTGCGATCTTATGATTTCACAGCTTCGCGCAGAATGCCAGGGGTATGCGAGCCAAGGTACATAACGCAGCGCCTCAATGATTCAAAGGCCTCGGGCGCGATAAATCGCGCCCCTACACCGCAAAGCGTTGTGCGACTCCCGTCCATCGTGTCCATTCTGTCCCTTAGAGGGAAACTCCTCTACCCGCAACGCGCGCTGAAGCATGACGCGCACCCGACCCATAATTTGATTGTATACGGTTTTATTCGCCGAATAAGGGCTAAAAATAATCCTTTACTTATTTTCTTCTGTAGGTTATACTCATACAAAGAGAAAGCCTTCACTTGTTTGTCCTGTTTTGCCGCGGCGCAGCGATCAGGAAGGATCAAGGAGGAAAGCTATGAAACAGATTTTGTTTTATGCGTGGGGACTGCCCATCTACGCCTATGCCTTCTTCTTGAGTTTCAGCTTTGTCTTCTGCATTCTT
>JAAYJI010000153.1 GCA_012523015.1 Candidatus Hydrogenedentota bacterium | reverse complement strand
GCACTGTATGGTTCCTCTTCCCAGACTACCGGGTTAACCCCATCCTCGTTTTTCTCTTTCATGATAGTGACAACCGCTTGAAATCCTTCCTTTTCCAACGACGATATGCCTACAGCCCGATGCTCGCGAAGCACGAGACGATCTTCTTTGTTTGCCTCTAAAACCCAGATCTTCTGATGGGGTGGAAACGGTTTGCTTGGCACTAAAGGCAGTTGTACTCTTTTTGTCTTTTCGTATTGAGCTTTTTCTTCTTCTGAGGGAACCGAGTTGACAGACACCGGAAACATCTGGTTGAAGAAGATCAAATCTCCTTCTGTCCATAATATTCGTTCTGCGTAGAAGTTCATATAGTCATTTGACACGCTAGCCTGCGATGGCGTCTTCGTTTCGAAGACTATCATTTCGCAGGGGGTAAATGGATCAAAAAGGGACACATACAACTTTTCATCACGCACGATAAACCCTGGTACGTAGAATCGTTCAGGGCTTACGTCAACCATATAGAACTGCCCGTTTCCAAATACAAAGCACATGCTGTTGCTGATTTCTCCTTCAGGATACCGAAACTTCCGAAGTCCAAATGCGGCGATGTTGTGCTCAGGAAAGTATTCTAGTCCCCGTCCACTAAGTGACAGGTTAAAATAATCATCAGCGTTTTGGTAGTTCGCAACTGTCGGATCAACGGATAGGGCGCTCTTCCAGTATTCATAGGCATCGAATACAACCTCGACTACCTCCGCTTGGGGTCGCTCGTCAACCCCGGCTATGTTCACCCGGTATACGCTTATCCGCGTATCTGGGGGCATGGTACCTCTCCGATCAGCATCGCTTATGTAGTCGGTAACAACGAGCGTTTCAATCTGCGAGTTACTCTGGGACGCTTCAACCGCAAAAACCCCCGGAACTGCACAAACCAGATATAGAAAAGCGAGAACAATGCCCAAACCGAGCGGAGCCGCCGTCTTTGTCTTTGTAAAAGAAGATTTATTGCGTGCGTTGACAGATATCTTCATTTTGTCTTCTCCTAATTATTATTTGCGATCATATTCATGATTCAGTCCTGTGATGCAACATTGCACACATCTCTGACGTATCGGTTACAGTAAGGTCCCGCTTTTCCTACGCGACAAAATGCCCAGTGTCCACGTTCTTCAGGACTGTCAAGTGGTGGCGTCTTCTCAGGGGACACCCATTGTAAATACTGTCCCGTGCATCCCACTCCATTTTTATCACAACCGGAATTATTGCATACTGTGTAACCGCAACTTGCTCCATTGAATCTCTTGAGTCCAATGGCAACAGCGTATGAGTTAGCGCCGGTTTCCGTGAAAGTTATGCCGTTTATCGTTTCCTCCGGTATCGTTTCCTCCGGTATCGGTGGAGCAGGAAAAGGCATAGATTCGATTGCGGCAACCTGCCTAATCCTTGCAAGTTCGTCTTCGCCTCCTTGCATGCATTCCTCGAGTCTCCTCACGCCCTCATCACAATTCGACATCCAGTTCCAAGATTGTTCTGCAGTTGGCCGTTCATTTGTAAGTTGATACATGCCCATGCCGCCGTCAAAGGATTCATTGACCGTGTAGCGTTTATCAGTTGCATGATTCGGACCAGGATCATCTCCTGCCCATGCATGTATCTCATTGAAGTTCAAGTAGCTGCGGTAATTCTGAGTGCCGCTCTCCTTTACCGCCACTCGCCGTCTATACCAAGGAGAACTGCCTATGTAGTTTTTCGCCTGCTCAACGGTCGGATTTTGCGCCCGGACATAAAACGTGCGTACAAAAGTACGATGGCTGTCAGTGATGCATAACACCCTGAATGTGCCCCCAACGGTAACGTTATTAATCATCGCGTTTAATGACCACGGCTCGTCGTCCTCCGCCACAGTGAGATTTGCGTCAAAGGTAACTAGGGACAGGCACCTAATATATGTTTTT
>JAAYJI010000152.1 GCA_012523015.1 Candidatus Hydrogenedentota bacterium | reverse complement strand
TCGGATTATAAATCAACAGCGATTCAAGCGCATCGACCACATAGAAATTATCATAGTGAGCGCCGCACGGGCTAATCTTACTTGGGTCGCCCGCCGTAATATCGCCATCGTATTTCACATAAACGGTGGTCGCTTGTGAAGCGGATACCCAAACCGGTGCGTAGTTGGCCGAAAGGTCGCTGCTTCCCGGAGCCCAAGCAACAGCGGCCATGGGTGTAAGCCGATGTTCGGGAATCATGTTAAATGCCCAGTCATAGGTGGAACCGCTTGTATCCGCATCAATGATTGTAACGGCAGTAAAGGATTCGCCTGCGGAACTGATAAATTCTGTTCCCGATGCAACATCCATATTAAAGAAAGCAATACCGTTATTGGCCGGGACTGAAAAAGAACCGGTTAAAGGGCTTCCCGAATGTCGCTTCCAATGGATGGTAATGGGGTCTTCATTAGGATTAACAAAATAAGTGACGGCTGGAGCACTGGAACTGGTGGAATATACGGGGGAAACATAACTGGCGCCATTAAATTTACCCGGCAGCACCGGTATATTGCGTGTCCCGTAATTATCAATACCACCAAAGACCAGATCTACACCTACGTCTTTATTTGATAGAACCCGTGCGCCTGCCTTGATATCACTGGCCTTATTCGTGTCATTGCCCGTGTTGCCCGGCGAGCTCGCCTGACCATTGTAAAACCACACCTCCCCTTCGTTGAGGCTTTGGCTCACATCGGTCACACCATCTCCATCATAATCGAGCTCTACGATGGTTCCGTCTTCGGCTGCACGGACAAAAAGGCCGGTATAGCGGAAGACTGTCGTGGGACCAACAGTCACATCTTCCCCAAAGGGCAAGATAAAAAACTGACCGAAGCGGCTTATATCGGAAACATTGGTTTTAACATTTTGTACGTTAAAGCGCGAAGCGGCACCGGACACTTTCGATACTGCAATGTACGATGTAGAAAAAATCTTGTCTTTGCCGTCGTACTGCAAATCCGTTCGTGTCCACGCAAAGGTTTTATCTATAATAATATAGCCCCCCGGTGGAATAAGATCGTCGGGATATCCCGGCGCTACACCATTGGTTAAGTCACCATCTCCCCAGATTTCGGTGGTCGGCTGAAGTGGGGCATTGATATCCGCTTCATAGCCATCTTCCCAATGGTCATAAACAATGGCTGTCTTCGGATAAGGCACCGAAACTGCAAGAATCGTGCGGACGCCGCTGCTCATATCATCGGAGCTGCTGCCTGCGCTCACCAAGCTTTGGCGTAACTGTGTATCATTCTCCGGGAATGGCAAATAGAAGGTATGGTTTTTGTTGGCTAAGTAACAGGGATTATCTAATGCTTCCGTAACAGTAATGTTTACTGTAGCTTCCACACAAACAACGGGAGCCGGAGAACACACTTGATAGGAGAAAGAATCCTCTCCCAAATAGGCGCCAAAAGAAACATAGGTCATTTCGCCGGCAGCGCCAACTTGAACAAAACCGCCCACAGGGTTATGAGTAATGGTTATCGAATTCGGGTCAATATTACAGAGGTCATTATCAAGAACATTAAAAATAACCGGCACTCCTTGCAGCGCGGTTACCGTATCGTTATTCGCAAAAATGGTGTCGGTCATCGCATGATGTTCGGAAGTGACCGGTCCATTACACCCTTCGGCAGAAGCGGTGATCACAGAGGTTCCCGACCACGTGGCGACATAGACCACTTCACCCGTATCTTCATCAATCGTATTACCGGCAGCAAGGCTGGCAGCGTCGAGGCTGTAGCTCATACCGGTGCTGTCTTCAGCGATCGCACCATACACGATGGTTTCCGTGCCGCGGCAGCGTTGCGAACTTGCGCCAAGGCTGAATACGGGAGCACTTACCGTGGGCGTAACCGTTACGGTGTGAACCGCACTCCTCATACACTTTGATGACGAGGCTGTCGCTGTGATTTCCGTGGTACCGGACCAAGCACTCACATAGGTGACTTCACCGGTCGCAGCATTAATGCTGTTGCCGGCGGTCAAACTATCGGCATCTAAAGCGTACTCAATGGCATCGGCTCCCGTCGCCGTTGCAGTATAAAAAAACTTGACCGGCTCCGGAACAACGGACAGAAGACGTACCTGCTGCAAAAATCACATCGTCAATATCACAGGAACAACTAATGACAATTTTTCCGTCTGCACCGTTAGCCCCTGCTTGTGTAGAGTTGCTGCCCGCTCGGAATCCGCCGCCGCCGCCGCCGCCCGGAGCCACACCCATAGCACCGGGAATGCCCACTTGTGCGCCGTCACCGCCGTCACCGCCGCCGCTCGGCGCTGTGGCGCCATTTTGCAAAATCTGGCTGCTGTCGCCATAAGCACCGGCAGCGCCCGTACCCGCAGCAGAGCCGCCGCCGCCGCCGAAACTGCCGCCTACACCGGCAGCGCCTGTACCGCCGTCATATTTGACGTCACCAATTCCGGCTGCGGCGCTGCCGCCTGCGCCCGGAACATTGGAATTCGCCGCAACACTCTGACCGCCTTGCGCCAAAACGGTGGAAGGACTGTCAAACCAAGAATCCTCTCCCGGCACAGTGGAAGAGGAACCCTTACCTACATATACATCAAAGTCGGTTCCGGGCGTAACCGGAAAGGTGCTGCGTGAATAAGCGCCGCCGCCGCCGCCCGCCAAGGCCGTATTGTTGCCGCCGCCGGGCGCCCGTGAACCACCGCTGCCGCCGGCACCCCATACTTCGACCGTAATACTGGTGACCGAGTCAGGTACCGTAAAACTATCCGCACCAGCGGTGTCAAAAACGACCGATCCTTGCCCATAGGCAAGACCAGACATCCCTAAAAAAAAAAGACCCAACGCTAAAGTGTAAACAACAACACTGCGCAGACCGGTTAAGGGGGATCCATTTTTTTGTGTTTGGTTCATGTCACGCTCCTAATTTTCTGATCTTAGCCCTAGAACGACAGGATCAATCAAAACCATCCATTTCTTCTCTTATATTAAGCTGAAAATAGTCTCAGTTTAAAACAATACAAATGTAACTTTCCTCACAGAACATTTGCGAGATACTTATAGTTACCGTTGTAGTAATGGCTACAACAGTAGAATAGCCTCCTCTAAATTCTTCCAAAAACAGTGTATTCAGTTTATCATATGTACGGCAAAAAAGGCAAGCATATTTGATTCCACACAAGAGCTCCCAAATATCGCACAATCCCTTGCCGAGGATTGACTCTTCCACGACAAAAAAGGTTGCACACCTTATTCAAATTTAAGGAATGCAACCGAAAGGAATTCACTATTGACATTTTAAAATAATAATCACGAAAACTTCTACTTCTCCGTACACCACTTTTCATGGCACATCACGACAAAACTTACGATACAGTGCGATAGCTACCGATAACAATAGCACGCATATCTATTGACTGTAGATATACGTGTTTATAGCATCGCAGTTCTCAGATCACCAATTACAACATTCAAAACAAAATTTTGATTCCGCTTATCGCCATATATTTTAATTATCTTTATTTTTTTCGATTAAAAATGAAGGCTTAGAGGATGGAGCGATACTCCACGTACTTTCCTGTTCCTCTATTTCCATGATAAAGACGCCACGCGGTTGGGCAGCGTCTTTCAGACCTGTATAATAGCAATAGATGCCCATGCCCAATTTTTTGAACAATCATGGGGCACGGTCAAAAATCTTGCTTAATCCACCGCTGCTGAAAAGATAACCTCGAGAAAACATATTTTTTGTCATGCCTGTCCCTTCCGATACCAAAGAATCGCACGCCCCTATCGATCAACCCGTTACGCTCTTATCGGGCATAGGAAAAAAGCGTGCCCTTCAATTGGCGGCCCTAAATATTGTCCATATCCGTGACTTGTTGATGCATCTTCCCCGCGACTACCGTGATCATTCCTGTGTTCTCACGATTGCTGAAGCAGAAAATGGCGCAACGATCACGATTGAGGCGGAAATTACTGAGGCGCGCACGCTTTTTCAGCGAAGAGGCAAATCAAGTGCACTTTTACGCGTGCAAGATGCCTCCGGGTCGATCAACGTCATGCTCTACGGCAGAGGTTTCTTGATTAATAGTGCGTTGAAACCGGGAACACGCTGTCTCTTTACCGGTAAAGTGGGAGAATACAAAGGGCCCGCATTACTGAACCCCGATTATGAGCCCATTTCTGAAGACGGCGGCAAAGAATTGTTGCACACCGGTCGCGTTGTACCCATTTACACGCTGACCGAAGGTATTTCCCAGCGCCAGCTTCGCAAATGGATGCACGAGGCACTTCAACTGTGTGCCTCAGCATTTACGGAAACCATTCCCTCTTTTTTGAGGGAACAGCATCAATTTCTTCCTCTTTCAGAAGCCTTCCATACCTTGCACTTCCCGCCGACCATTGAGGCAGCAAAACAGGCGCAAAAACGCTTTGTCTATGAAGAGCTGCTTTCCATGCAAGCTGCGGTTTTACAACGCAGGCAAATACGGGTCAATGAGACACCGGGTTTCCGCCACCAAATAGATGGCCCCTTATTGAAAGCCTTTCAAGCACAATTACCCTTCCCCCTTACGCCCGGTCAACACCGCGCCGTTGAAGATATTTTCCAAGATATGACTTCACCGCACCCTATGTTTCGTTTGCTGCAAGGGGATGTGGGGTCCGGCAAAACCATTGCCGCCGTACATGCCGTGCTTGCCGCCTTGGACAGCGGACTGCAAACCGCATTTATGGCGCCTACCGAAATCTTGGCAGAACAGCATTTCAGGACTTTAGCGTCCATTCTCAATCCTTTAAAAATCACCACCAGCCTACTTACCGGCGCCACCGGCGGAGCAGCCCGCATACGCAAGGCAATCGCTGAAGGCGCGATTCAAGTCGTGGTAGGCACCCATGCCTTATTTCAAGAAAGTACCCGTTTTGCCAGGCTCGGACTCGTGGTCATTGATGAACAACATCGTTTCGGCGTGCGGCAACGCACAGAATTGAGCAACAAAGGTATCCAAGCGGATGTGCTCCATACGACAGCAACGCCTATTCCGCGCAGCTTGGCACTCACCCTCTACGGCGGCATGGATATTTCTGTGATCCCAGACATGCCGCCGGGACGCCTACCCGTGAAGACCTCTTATGTCTCCGAAAACAAAAAATATGCCCTATACCAATATCTCCATGAGCGCGCGGGCAAAGGAGAGCAAAGTTATATCATCTGTCCGTTGATTGAGGAATCGGAACATTTTACGAATTTAACGCCCGTTATCAGCCATTTTGAGACCCTTTCCTCGGGTTCATTAAAAGGCTTGCGCTGCGAACTGCTCCATGGCCGCTTGGATGCCGGAGAAAAAGACGCCATTATGACACGTTTTCGCAATCAGGAAATAGATGTGCTTTTTTCCACCACAGTCATTGAGGTGGGCGTCGATTCACCAACGGCTACCACCATGGTGATTGAAGACGCGGGCCGCTTCGGATTGACCCAACTCCACCAATTGCGCGGACGGGTGGGACGCAGTACCATTCAATCGTATTGTTTTTTACTGGGCGCTCCGGAAACACCGGAAGCGAAAAAACGCATTGAACTGCTATGTTCTTGTACTGACGGTTTCAAAATTGCCGAAGCTGATCTGGAGCTGCGCGGCTCGGGAGAATATGCCGGTTTACGACAATCCGGCGTGTCAAACCTAGATACGGCTATCTTGCTCCATGATATGCAACTCCTTGACACGGCGCGACGTGATGCCGCTGAATTACTCAAGCGGGATCCTCAGCTTCAACATGCGGAACATGCGCCCCTCGTCAAGGCGATTCGGGCTTTAGACGGGATGTTTGTATAGGCGCCTTTCGCGCAACACCGCCCATAGACCGGGGTATTTTAAAGATATTCATCTTTCACTACCGATTCGTTTCCTTGATTTTTAAGAAAACAGCGGAACATATTTAAAACAGGCGTTGTTACTTGAAAAAACCAACCAGAGAGGAATCGCCATGAAAGAGAAAACAACATCAGGACACCGCAAATTTTCCAAAAGCATTACAGAGACGGATGCCCGCGCACCAAGCCGTGCTATGCTGCGCGCTGTGGGATTCACCGACGAAGACTTTAAGAAAAGTCAAGTAGGAATTGCATCCACATGGAGTATGGTAACCCCGTGCAACATGCACATCGATAAATTGGCCCGCGAGGCAGAAACAGGTGTCAATGAAGCGGGCGGCAAAGCCCTTATTTTCGGTACCATTACGATTTCCGACGGGATATCCATGGGAACGGAAGGAATGAAATATTCATTGGTATCCCGGGAAGTTATCGCAGACTCCATTGAAACGGTTACCGGCTGTGAGCAATTTGACGGCTTGATCGCTATTGGCGGCTGCGACAAAAATATGCCGGGAGCAGTAATGGCTATGGCGCGCCTAAACCGGCCCGCCGTCTTCGTTTATGGCGGTACCATTCTCCCCGGCTGTGTCAACGGCTGCGAATCAGACATCGTTTCCGTTTTTGAAGCGGTAGGCAAACATGCCCGCGGGGAAATCAACGATCAGGAATTGTTGGCTATTGAGCGCAAATCAATCCCCGGACCGGGCGCTTGCGGCGGCATGTATACGGCCAATACCATGGCGTGCGCCATTGAAGCCTTGGGCCTCAGCCTTCCCAACAGTTCCGCTCAAGCCGCTGTATCTGATGCAAAGCGCGAAGACTGTCGACGCGCAGGCGCGGCGGTTATGAAGTGCATCGAAAATAACCTACGGCCCAAAGATATCCTGACCAAGAAAGCCTTTGAAAATGCGGTCACCGTCGTGATGGCGCTCGGCGGATCCACCAATGCCGTGCTCCATCTGTTGGCGATGGCCCATGCGGCAGGCGTAAAACTGAGCCTCAACGATTTCACCCGCATTGGGAAACGGGTTCCCGTAGTGGCCGATTTAAAACCCAGAGGTAAACATGTGATGCAGGCACTGGTCAATATTGGCGGTGTTACGCCGCTCATGAAAGCTTTGTTGGATGCCGGCTTATTGCATGGCGACTGCATGACTGTGACCGGCAAAACCTTGGCTGACAATCTGCGCGGTGTTAAACCTTACCCGAAAAGCCAAAGCATTATCCGGCCTTTGTCCGATCCCATCAAAAAAGATGGACATCTAACTATTCTATATGGAAATTTGGCGGAAGAAGGGGCCGTTGCGAAATTGTCTGGCCACGAAGGGTTGTTCTTCAAAGGGAAAGCGCGCGTCTATAACGCTGAAGAAAAGGCTCTTGATGCCATCCTGAACGGAACCGTGAAAGCGGGCGATGTGGTGGTAATACGTTATGAAGGACCCCGAGGCGGCCCCGGTATGCGTGAGATGCTTGCCCCCACATCGGCAGTCATTGGGCGCGGGTTGGGCAATGATGTGGCGTTAATCACAGACGGCCGATTCTCCGGCGGCAGCCATGGATTTGTCGTGGGCCATATCACGCCCGAAGCCCAAGAAGGCGGGCTCATCGCTTTGGTTAAAAATGGAGATATCATCACCATAGATGCCACCAAGCGGCAGATCACGTTGGAGGTGTCGGAAGAAGAAATTGAACAGCGCAGAAAGCTCTGGAAAGCGCCGAAACCCGCCTATACACGCGGTGTTCTGGCGAAGTATGCCTGTCTTGTGTCTTCCGCATCGAAAGGTGCCGTCACCGATGATCATCCGGAATATTGTCGGAAAAAGACGGAATAGCACAGAATAAAACTTTTATGGCTGAAAGGCCCGTCACTGCAAGTAAGACAGGGTCAGGCCATGCCGGGGTTTATTTTACTGTCACCTCAAATACATCTTCTCGGGTTTGTTTTAGAGAATCATCAAGGGGATCGCCGGATACACACACGACCCGGTATAATCCCGGTTCCATGAAGACATGAGAAATGGACGGCTGATAACTGGAAAACGCCGTTTCGATGTACCACTCATAAGATTTGTAATTTGCCGGACCTCGGAAGGTCGTCGTTGTGTTTACAGTAGTATCCACATGGATGGGAGGGCGGCGCAATACGCTGCTCTGCGCCGTGTCTGCAGCCAAGAGCGTTTCGCCCTGCCATTCCTCATACCTAACCTCAAGAGGCCCTTCAAAGCTAAGTTTGTGTCTGAGCAAACGCTGGCCGAATCCTTCTAGTACCGTTGCGCCATTCACTTTCCACACACACCTGAGATTACCATTTTCGGGCACTTCGATTTCTAATAGATCACCCACGAAATAAACAGAGGGAAGATTTAAACTGATTTGTTCGCGCTCGAAACGCTGAGAAAAGCCTAATTGTGCACGCGCCTCTTCCTCGCTGATGCCAAGCTCATGCATGGTTTTTTCTAAAATGGATTCTTGACCTTTGAAGGGAGTGCTTACCGATAATTTCACCGTGCCATGACGCGTGTTGATGAGCAATTCGTAGGATCCTACTTCAGCGGTGAGACTCGGTCCGATAAGAAGCCCTTTTTCCGTGGGGGTCACGAGAATCATATGGGTGTAGCTGCGCCCGCCCGTTAAAAAACTCCAGCCTTTAATTGCCGATGGCGCTAAGAGCTGTCCGTTCAAGGATAATTGAACCCATTGTTTTTCACCAATCGTGTTGAAAACAAGCGTGGAAGGTTCCGCCGTCAATAGATCCTCAGCATATGCAGAACCACCTGCCAACAGAATTCCCAGCAACGTAAGGCGCCAGATGCAGCATTTCACTTTTGAAAAGCGACGGTACTTTGCAGTCATTGCCCTTATGCTCCTTCCGTAACGACGATGAAACTCCTATTCCTTGTAAAAAAGACTACTATGTGTGTGTTATGGAAATCCGAGATTAGCTCAATAATCCTCAGAAAACACAAACAATATACCTGCTCATAATACGCATATGTCCCCTATAATGTCAACAATCCCGCCACAACATTCATGGGTGCTGTGACGGGATCATATATGAGACGGATTGTTGGTCAGGGTCGAGACGACCGCTAAGCCTATAGGCAATGAAGGCAAGCCATTTCAGGAGCCTTTCGCTTATTTGCCGTAAACTTCAACTTCCACGTAATGATTAAAATCATCAGCCGTGTTGCCTTTACTGTAGAAGCGCAGATAACGGGCCTTCAAGTCCTCGACTTCGATGAGACGGCCTTTGTAGCTCTCTTGATATTCTTTATCTTTTCCTACACCGAGGCCGGCGGAATTATCGTGGTCATTGTTATAGACCGTCGTCACGTTTTCATTAAATTCTTTATCGTTGGAAGCTTGAACGACGATATCGAAATAGACGCGGTTACCTTCATGGAAGTGCCATAAGAGGATTGCGTAGATGGAGCATTCTTTTTCCAGGTCAACCTGCACCCACTGTGCGCCGTCGGGCAATTCGATCAAGCTGGTTCGGGCATAGTGCTTATCGCCGTCGGTGAGCTGTTTGAGTTCGCCATGAACGGGAGGAACGCTGCTCGTAACGGCTTTACCTTTGGCTACGTTGCTAGCGCCTTTGGGTGCCATGAAGGGCGGGCGATCTTTATAATCGAGGGGTTCAAGATTGGGGCTCCAATAATCAATGGGCGTACCGCCGAAGAAAGGCTCCGGCAGTTCAATATTGATTTCTTCAAGATCGGCGTCCTGTGCCTGAGAAACTAAGGGCATGCACAGCATCAGTGCAGCAATAACAGCCATCCAATACACGTTCTTTTGAGTCATGATTCGCTCCTTACAGTTTAGAGATAGTTTTTCTGTTGATAGTTTCAGTGGATGCTCCGCTATCGGATTCGATACCGGAATTGCAACATTCTACCACATCAATTCATTTAAATGCATATCCATCTTTTCCGTTCATTTAGACGACAGTATAAAAAAAATATTCAAGGGCTCAAATAATTAATAGGAAAAGCCACCAGCTTCAATATTGAAAGATAATTACTCGAAGTAGAGCGAAGAATTCTGCACCATGGCGTGGGTGACACACAAGCCCAGTATCAAGGACGCGGCACTCAGGTCACCTCGGCAGCTTCAAACCGAAATTGACTTTTACTCCGTATTTCAGGTAAAGTACTGTTTGTCATTCGCCGGAGTGGTGGAATTGGCAGACACGCATGGTTCAGGTCCATGTGCTCGCAAGGGCGTGAAGGTTCAAGTCCTTTCTCCGGCACCATAAGACTCTTGTAAAGACGCCGCTTTCCCATCAGTTTGCGGCGTCTTTTTTTTCTCTTCGCCCCACAGCCGTTGTGCTACTATAAACGGTGATTGGAAAAGAAGCCCCGTGCATCAAGAAGAAGGAAACATATGTCATGAAGAAAAAAAACGATGCCCACACCCAGTTCACTGCAGAGGATAAAGTACTGCCCTTTGATGGTCCGGAAAAGATTGACCGTCACTGTTTAGAATGTTTCCCCTACGAATACAGCCATACGCCTAGCGGTCAAGAACTCGAAATCATTACGGAAACAGACGAGTTCACTTCAGTCTGCCCCTTTTCTGGTTTACCCGATTTCGCCACTATTACGATCAGCTACGTACCCGGTGAATGGTGCTTAGAACTGCGCTCCTTAAAATATTATCTGCTTTCCTACCGTAACGTGGGCATCTGGTATGAACATCTGGTCAACCGCATGCTCGAAGATCTTGTGGAATGCTGCAAGCCGCGGCGCATGACGGTTGAAATAGCCTGCAACCCTCGCGGCGGTTTGGCAAGCGTCGTTAGAACCCAATATGTTGCAAGGGCTCCTAAAAAACCTGCGTCGAAATCCAAGAAATAATGAACACGCCAATCCAGGGAGTATTGATTCGGTGAAGCATTCGTTTGGGCGATGGTCAGCCATCTTCATGCCGGCATGTATCCTGCTTATTGCAGTTTTACTGCGCGTCCTTTATTTCAACGAATTGCAGCAGACGCCGGAATTCTCCCATCCCATTTACGACCCTGAATATAACGCCTATTGGGCACGCAGCCTCGCCACCGGCGATTGGACGGTTCCCGCCGGCATGGCCGACCCGGAAATACGAAGCACTCCCCACGGCAGACCGCCCGGTTATCCGTGGTTTCTCGCAGCGGTCTATTGGATTTTCGGCGTCAATGATTATATGCCCCGCATCATTCAAATGGGTATTGGCGCGTTGAACGCCCTTCTCCTCTACTTTATAGGCAAAAAAATCTTCGACCGACGAACAGGCTTTATCGCCGGTCTTTTGATGGCAGTCTATTGGGTTTTTCCATACTTCGAGGGATTACTGACCTATCCGGTAATTGCCATCTTTTTACTGCAGCTGCTGATACTCACCCTGCTGCGCTGGCAGCAAAAAACCTCTCTCTTACTTGCCCTATTGGTGGGCGTGTTGATGGGAATCTTTGCGCTGCTGCGTCCCAACGGTCTCTTGATGTTCCCCTTCCTGTTGCTTTGGATGGCTTGGCGGTCATGGGCACATTCGACGTCTTTGCGTCGCGCCCTGCTTGCGCTCGGAATCACGGTCTGCGCGTGCGGCTGCGTGCTTGCCCCTCCTTTTATCCGCAATTATATGGTTGCCCATGATACCGTGTTTATCAGTTCCTACGGTGGTATCAACCTCTATGTTGGCAACCATCCCGGCGCCTCCATGGTCGAGCCTCATATTCCTGAGCTCATGGAACTTGCCGGTATCGAACATTGGTCTTGTTTCGATTATCCGAGCATTGTCCGTGGACTCGGCTCCTTTTTAGGAAAAGAGCACTTCACATTTTCAGAGGCCAACCACTACTTCTATGAAAAGGCCTTTTCTTTTATCTTAAAACATCCGGGAAAATTCGTAGCCAATCTAGCCTTTAAAACGCTGCTTTTCTTCGGTCCCCAAGAAATTACCAATGACACGGTCCTTAGCTATGACAAAGCATTTTCTCCTGTGCTGAAATATTTACCGGGATTCCCGTGGGTCTTCGCGTTCTTTCTCTTTGGACTCTTCCTTACATTCGCCCTCACCTACCGCAGGCGGCAGGATCAAGAGCAAGATCTTTTGCTTTCCAACATTGTGTTGCTTCTATTGATTTTTGCTTCGTATACGCTGTCAGTGATCATTTATTTTGTTGCCGGCCGGTATCGCGTCCCTTTAATTCCACTCATGCTTCTTTTTTCGGCTGTCGGTTTAAATCACCTCTATGGCGCTGTTGTACAGCTGCGCAGGAAATCACTATTCATAAGCTGTCTCAGTCTTTTGGTACTGGTTCCTGCAGCCCACTACAATTTTTCAGGATATAGTGCTTCCCTTGCAACGTGGCATTTGCGCCGGGGCATGGCCTATGCTGCCGGCGGCGATATGGATCGTGCGGAAGACTCCTATCAGACGGCGCGGGAATTAGGCGCAGAATCAGCCATTGTATACGCGAATCTTGCCCGTCTGTATCTTAACAAAGGAGCCTATGAAGCAGGGATTCAAGCGTATAGAGAGGGGCTCCAATCCAATCCTGATAATACCATGCTCAACAACAATTTGGGCTACGAATTATATCGCTTAGGGCACGCCGCTGAAGGGGCAGAATATTTTGAACATGCCCTGCGCATCAACCCCCGTTTTGTTCTTGCCCGCATTAATTTGGGAAATGCAAAGGCGGAAATGGAAGATCTGGACGGTGCGCTTACACAGTTTGAGGAAGCGCTTCGCCTTGACCCCAAAAACGCGGATGCCCTATACAATGTTGGCCGCATTCTTTTCCTGCAAGAAGATCTAGAGGGCGCCATGGCGTACTATCAGCAGAGTCTAGCCATTCATCCCAATCACGTGCTTTCTTTGAATAATCTGGGCTACTGCTATGAACAGAAAGGCGACATGGAAAATGCGCTCAATTTCTATAGCCGAGCCCTTGAGATAGATCTCCAATGTATCACTGCATGCCACAATATGGCAACGCTGCTTTTAACATGGGAAAAGAACGAAACAATGACGCAGGCCCGGCTTCATGGACGGGATCTGTTAGGGCAGTCGCTTATGTTCTTTCCGGACGATGGGCCGCTTCATGAAAAGTGGGATGAGATCCAAAAGCTTCACCCTTAATCGGAACACTGTGCCGCATAGTTCTTATGACTGCAAGGTACCGTATAAAAAAATCGCGACACCCACGGGAGCATCGCGATATAAGGCTAGCAGATTTAACTTTTCAGCCAAACAATACTAAGATGTAGGATAGGGCTTAGCGCGGAAGAACCATAAACCCATCTTCCGACCTCTCGGATAGGTAATAGTATCCGGAATCACTATTGTACAACTGGATGACTCTGAGCAATTCAGACAAGTCGATGATACCATCGGCGTTAAAGTCTGCAAGATGGTTGAGGCATCCGGAGAAATCGCCCAAACCGGGAGCGTAACCGTCTTCACTATCGGGATTACAGTGATACGCTGCGCTGTTGAAAAGCTGGATAACACGGAGCAATTCGGGAAGTGAAATGCACCAGTCTTGATCCAAGTCCGCAGTGTGGGTAAACACTTCTTCTACGAACTCCGCCACTACAGTGGGTACAATTTCTCCGTTACGAGTTCCACCGGAAAGCACACCGGATACCTGCCCTAAGATGGTGAGTAAATTTTTTCCATTAGCGGGAGGTATGAGCGTATATTGTAGAGTCATCGGGAAGGTATGAGGGGCACGCCAATTGAAGTGAAGAAATAGACCAAGACCTTCCATTTTTTCGACAACCTGCACATCACTCTTCGGTGAATTGGCAAGGCTCCATCCTGCGGGAATAATTTCTGTCAGATCAAGACTGTTAAGCAAATCGGAACCAAGCTTGGTGATCTGAAGCGTCACGGTTATGGGGGAACCGGGCAGGAAAAAGTCTCCTCCGTTCTCGTTGGTG
>JAAYJI010000151.1 GCA_012523015.1 Candidatus Hydrogenedentota bacterium | reverse complement strand
TTACACAAGATACCCTCCGTCCTTTGTGTTTGCTTTTCGACCGGTTACCTCCCGTTGATCTGGCGTTGAGCGTAGGCGGGGACGGTACTTTTCTGCGAACGGCTGCCGTTGTGGGCAATTCAGATGTTCCAGTCCTGGGTATAAATACCGGCAGGCTGGGCTTTCTTGCCGATGTCAATTTTAGTGATTTAAAAGAGACGCTTCACGAGATCTTTGCCGGTGAGTACGAGATCGAAGAACGTTCCCTGCTTGAAATAGCTGTGGATGAACCGAATCGTGCCCTGAACGAAGTGGCAATCCTGAAGCAAGATACGGCATCTATGCTTACTATTCATACGTATATAAACGATGATTTTCTTACGTCTTATCAGGCCGATGGACTGGTAGTTGCTACGCCAACAGGTTCAACAGCCTATTCACTTAGTGTTGGAGGCCCCATACTTGTTCCAAGTTCACCAAGTTTCGTCTTGTCGCCTATTGCTCCCCACAATTTGACGTCGAGGCCGTTGATTGTACAGGACGATGCCAGGATCAAATTAAGAATAGAAAGCCGAAGCAACAGTTTTCTGGTTTCCCTGGACGGCCAGTCGCAAGTTTGTCACGTGAGAACCGAGATAGAGGTGCAGAAAGCAGACTATATGCTCAAGGTGGTAAAGCGCAAAGGGCATACTTTTTACGAGACGCTTCGCGATAAACTGATGTGGGGCGTGGACGTAAGGAGAAAATAGCGAAAAACGGTACACGGGTTTACTCCTCAGGCTTTACCTCCTCAAAGGGCAAGAGTTTATCGAGCCCGATGATCAACAGGTAAAAGATGGCCATAAAAACAAAAATGCCCGTTATGCCTATTCCGGCAATCAATAAAGTAGTTTCTATTGTTGATGTCATTTGCTGTAGTTTTTATGCGAATAATGGAACCAATGTCAGGATAATACCTCCGGCAACAACCGAACCGATTTGTCCGCCCACGTTGGCACTAATGGCTGGCATGAGCAGGTAATTGTACGGATCTTCTTTCTGTCCCATCTGGTGAATAACGCGTGCCGACATCGGGAATGCGGAAATGCCGCAGGCGCCGATCATGGGATTGATTTTGTTACCCTCCTTACGGAAAAGGTTGAGGAATTTCGCAAAAATTACTCCACCGAACGTGTCGAAGACGAAGGCAAACAATCCCAGCGCAATGATAAGTAATGTGTCAACGCGGACGAAGCGGTCGGAAGTCATGGTGCTGGCAATGGTAATTCCCAACAGTATGGTGACTAGACTGGCCAATTCGTTTTGAGCAGAGAGCGACAATTTGTTCAATACCCCACACTCCCGGATCAGGTTGCCAAACATCAGAAATCCGATCAAAGCCAGTGATGATGGCGCTATGATACCGGCAACAATCGTAACGACTATGGGAAAAGCAATCAGCGCTTTTTTCGAGATCCTCTTATTGGCGTGTCCGGTCCCCGACATTCTTATCAAGCGTTCTTTTTTTGATGTCAGCAATCGGATGACCGGCGGTTGAATAATAGGAACCAGCGCCATGTAAGAATAGGCAGCAACTGAAATAGGTCCCAATAAGTTGGGAGCAAACCTGGAGGCAACTACGATGGAGGTTGGACCGTCAGCCGCACCGATAATACCGATAGAGGCGGCTTCTCTCAAATCATAACCGAGAAAAGAAGCCAGGACCATGGTCATGAAAATACCAAACTGTGCTGCCGCTCCGAACAAAAGTAACGAGGGGCTCCTGAACAGTGGAGAGAAATCGATCATGGCCCCGATAGCGATGAAAATCAGCAAGGGAAATATCTCCGTTGCAATCCCTGCCTGGAAGAAGACGTTGAGAACACCCTCTACCGCTTCTCCCGTTGCGGGGTCAATCTGCGTGATGGCCGAAGATAGCGGAATGTTCACCAGAATTGCCCCGAATCCCATTGGCAAGAGCAGCGTAGGTTCATAATTCTTGGCAATGGCCAAATAGATGAGAACAAGTCCGATGGTTATCATAACCAGGTCTTGCCATGTCATTCCTGCAACAGCAGGCATCAGTTGTTCAAATCCCATAATTTTCC
>JAAYJI010000150.1 GCA_012523015.1 Candidatus Hydrogenedentota bacterium | reverse complement strand
GACCGTACAGGCCCATCATGGCAATATCGCTTTGGGCGCCGCTCATACGGATCCCGGGTGGGGTCTCTACGGACAAATGCTCTCCACACGGACTGAACGCCTTCAGCGTTTTCAAGCGGCGGGACTCAAATCCATTTCATATACAGAAACCTTCGGCACGAATTATTGCTATATTGGAGAATTAGGCGATCAGACGGAAGGGGATGAAGCCTATCAAAAGCTTCAATGTACCCATTGGAATTGGAAGCGTTACGGAGGCGGCGAAACGGTGTGGGTGGGCATGCATAACTGGTTTGATGATGAAGCCTTTGCACGGCCTTATACGCGCCGACATCCACGCTATGGCGGCCCCGCTATGACTTACCCAGACGGGACGCCTGCCACCGGTTATTCGGGCGCTGCCGAGGATCCGCGCAACAGCCGCGTTTACGATGCCTCTATGGCGAAAGATATTTTGGGTAATTTCGCTATCGAATATTTTTTCTTTGATCCCGATGAGGTGGAACCTGAAGACGGAAGCCTTCCTGCGGAGGCATACGTCGCGAAACTCTTGCCTGTGGGCGAGCAACACAGCAGCCTCCTTTTGTTTGCGAAAGATTCTGCGTGCCCCTATTTCGCCGATTACGCATATGCATCAACACGCATGTCTGCGGATCATGGTTCTGACGGAATTTGGAGCGACAATTACAGTGCTTGGGACAGTTTCGGGCTGGTACCGGTTCAAAATGCTTTTGGAGAGTGGTCGGTTGCCCGATTTCGTTCTTATGTGAAAGAACATTTTGACGGGGCGGAATTAGCGGCCATGGGCGTGGACGACGTCGATCATTTTGACGTGCGGCAACTCTTTTGTGATTACATGACTTCCTTAGGAGGGAACAAAGACGACTTATCGGATCCGTTATGGCGTGATGCACGGTGGTTGGAGAATCCTCTTTGGCGTGCCTATGTAATCTTCAAACGGAAAAGCGGTACTGAGGCGCTTCGTAATTATTATAAAGCGGTAAAAACAGCGGCGGCGCAGTCCGGAAGGAAGGACTATTTCGTTGCGGGAAATGACCTGCAATATATGCTGGGCTGGTGTCGGGGCGATTTGGATATGGTGAGCAGTGAAATGGCTCCCGGCTGGGGATTGATGACCGGACCCCGTGGGATTACCTTGTTTCCGGAAGGCCGCTTTGCGCCCTTATACAAGATCGCGCGGCTCCATGCGCAAAGCCCCTTTGTGAATATCTGGCTCTATTTGGAAAACAAATTCGAAGGACAGCGCCTGAATAGAGCTTTGGTGAACACGTTTTACTATGAAATGTTGGCGACCCAATGCTTGCCCATGTTTCATCCCGGCAATCCTCGCGTGGCTGGCACAGATGAAGACAACGCCGCCTTTTTTGCTTTTGTGGAACGTATCGCCCCCCACTACGGCGCCCGCACCGCCATTGAAGACATCGGTTTATATTATTCATCTTCTTCTGCGTTGCGAGACATGACGCCGGGCGGAACCGTTGATTTTGGCGACCAAGCCCATCATTTCGAGTTGCTGGGCTGGGCAACGGCTTTGGGAGAACTCCATTTACAGTACGGCATCCTACCGGAATGGAATTGCGATGCAGAAGCGCTTGATGACTTGAGCTTATTAATCATTCCCGATGCGGCGGTAATTGATAGGGCATGGTTGGAATCCACGCTGAAGCCGTGGCTCCTTCGCGGCGGACAGCTGCTCTTTACCGGTGCCTCCGGAAGGTATCAAGGGGAAGATCAGAATTTTGAAGTTTATGGGGATGAAAGTTCTTTGCAGGCTTTGGCAAAAGAAAGTACAGCGCACTATTTAGAAGAACCTTTGGGGCGTCGTTATTATATGTTGGATACCCAAAAGGAGCGGGCGTCGTTATTGCCTCGCTTTAAGGAGGTGCTTAAAGAGGCGGCAGGGGAGCTGCAGCACCGGTTGGTTGTAGATCAGCTTCCGTCAACGGTTGGGCTGAACCTATATAAGGATCCCGATGCAACACGCTTCTTTATAGATCTGAATAACATGAACTGGCAAGAGGAAAGCGGCACTATAGAGAAGCCGGATTCTCTTTCCTTTGCGTTGCGTTTGCCTTCTCCCTTAGAAGATGGAGCCTTGTCTTGTCAGATCTTCGCCCCCAATGAGGAAGCAAAAGTATCCATGGAGCAGAGGGAAGACGAAATTGTTGAGATTCGTGTTGAGGGTCTGGCGTATTATGCCGGTCTCCTTCTTGCGCGAAAAGATTGATTTTATTTTTTATGAGAAGGGATTTTTGGTGTAATGGCGGAATCACATGGTGTAAAATTTATTTGGTTCAACGCTATTAAATACGTAGAATAGTAAATATGGGATGTGTGTATATCGTTAGTAAAGGGAGAATCGCATGAAATACGCCGGCGTTTTTTTCGTTGTGCTTTTTGGAATTGGGCTTGTTAGTGCTTCGTTTGTGTTTTCGGAAGACAGCGAGCCTGTTTTGGAAACACCAAACTTTGTAAAGGATGGTGTTTTGGATTTAGAGGGCGCCATCAAATATTTTGAAAATCTCTATCGTTCCAATAGCAGTGTGGGCGAGATGGAAATGACCGTTGTCCGTCCTCGTCGCACGCAAACGATGCGGATGAAGGCATGGACCGAGGGCGAGGATAAATCCTTAATCATTGTTCAGGCGCCGCCGCGTGACGCCGGTACGGCAACGCTGAAAGTGGATAAAAACCTGTGGAATTACATGCCCCGTATTAAACGAACGGTTCGTATTCCTCCATCTATGATGTTGGCGTCGTGGATGGGCAGCGATTTCACCAATGATGATCTTGTTCGTGAATCATCAATCTTAGACGATTATGAATATGAGTGTGTCGGTCCTTCTGAATCGCCGGAAGGCTGGCTGCTGCGCTGTGATGCGAAGCCCGGTGTGGTTGGGCTGTGGAATCGTATTGATCTGATTGTTTCCAAAGATGGTACGCTCCCCATCGAGGCACGTTATTTTGATCGTAAAGATCGCCTCTCGCGCACGCTGTACTGGAGCGATGTGAAAGTGCTTGGCGGCAGGCAGCTGCCTGCGGTTATGCGCCTTGTGCCTGAGGGCGAACCGGGCAACGAAACGACCATGCACTATCTGTCTATTTCTTTTGGTGAGACCCTTCCTGCTGATATCTTTAGTTTGTCTCGCTTGGAACAATCTCAATAATCACGAGGGTCGCCAATGTCTTTTATAACTCTGCGTATGGGTTGGCGTAATCTGGGGCGTAATATGAAGCGCACCCTGCTCGCTATCGGAGCAATTGCCCTCGGCCAGTTGACCTTAATCGTTGTGAACAGCCTGATGGAAGGCTTTTTCCAAGATATTTTGGAAACGGTTACCGGTCCTTTGGTTGGTCACATCCAGATCCAGGATCCGCTGTGGCATGATTAACGAGCGGCGGATCTTTATATTGATCATCTTGCCGAAACGCGGAAAGCGATTGAAGGGCTAAAGGAAACGGTTCGTGTTTCGCCGCGCATTGTGACTTTTGCGTTGGTGGCATCGGGCGAGAAATCGGAATCCCCGGCGGAAGCGGAAGCCGGTATGATCGCCGGTTTGGATATTGACGCGGAAACAAAGCGGGGCGGCTTACTGGAGGGCGTACCGCCCGAAGAATGGCCTGCAAAGGGGGAAGTGATTATCGGCACCGTTCTCGCGAACCGCTTGAACTTGAAGGAGAAGCAATTAATTGCCGTGATCAGTACCGACGTGGACGGCTTCCCGGTGAGTGAATTGTTTACGGTCAAAACGATTGTTGATTCCAATGTGGAATTGATTAAAACCCTCGGCGTTGTCATGCCCATTGAAGAGGCGGGCGAGTTGTTGATGATGCCGGATCAAGTTCATGAGTTGGCAGTTTACGGCTATGATTTTATGAAAGCTGATTCGCTGAAAGAGGCGATCACCCACATCCCTGCCTTAAAGGACGCCTCTATTAAGACGTGGCGCGAGGCGATTCCGGAAATTGTGATGGTCATCAATGTTAAGAAGTGGTTTGATATCCTGTTTTTGAGCATTGTATTCATCGCTGCCGCTGCGGGAATCGCCAATACTGCCATGATGTCGACCTTTGAGCGAAAGCATGAATTTGGGCTGCTTCTAGCCATGGGCGCACGGCCCGCGCGTTTGGTGAATATGGTGATTTTTGAATCGGTAATTTTAGGATTGATCGGTATCGCGGTGGGTACCTTTATCGGTGTAGCCATCAGCACCATCTTATCCTATACGGGTTTTAATTATGGTTTCTTGGGCGGCAGCGGCGCGGATACCTCCATTACCTACAAAGAGATCTCCTTTTCCCTTGTAATTTATCCACGTCTGAAACTGCAGCACGTTGTTTATGGTCTTGTTGCTGTAACCTTGACTTCTATTTTAGCGTCGCTGTGGCCCGCGTTGATTGCTGCGCGGCTTGAACCGGTGGAGGCTATGCACCGCACATGAGATTTGGTACGGTACTTTATAAATATGCTTCACGGAGTCTGACGCGCCACGTGCGGCGTACCCTTATTTCTATGGTTGGTGTGGGGGTAGGCTGCGCCATGTCGTTGATTGCTTTGTCATGGATGAATGGCGCGTTTGAAATGCAGGTGCGTGCCGTGGCGGAAAGCGGGTCGGGACATTTGATGATTGTGCATCGGAAGTGGCCGGATTTGAGGGAAAATTCTTTGCGGCTCAGCGACTGGGAGGAGAGCCTGGAAAAGGTGCGGCAAAATCCGGGGGTACGCGCTTGTTCGGCTCGTGCCCGTGCCAATGGCTTGCTCGCCTTCGGCAATCGTTCCAGCGGCGTGCAGATCATGGCGCTGCAACCGGAAACAGAATCTGAAGTGAACCGAGTTATAAGCCGAAGCCAATTGGAGGGGCGCTATCTCTATCCCGAAGAATTGGATTCGATCGTGATCGGAAAATCGCTGGCGAAACGGCTGAGTGTCGAGTTAGACGACGACTTGTTTATCACGGTGCCGGGTCTGGAAGATATCCACAGCGCCATCCTTCGCATTGTCGGCATTTTAGAGACGGGCAGTCAAGATCTGGATTTGAGTATTTGCCATGTGACCCTTGAGGCGCTCGAAGCGATCACCGAGATTCCCGGAGCCGGTGAAATCGTGATTCTTCTCAAGGATTATAATGCGCTGGACACAGTATCTAATCAATTGGCTGAGAAGATGCCCGAGAACAACTTGGTCATTACGTGGAAGGAAGTGCTGCCTGCCCTTGCTTCCGGGATGCAGGGCGACAAAGCGATTATGCGTCTATTGACGACGATTGTGATTGTCGTTGTTGCCTTGGGCATTATGAGCGCGCAATTGACCGCTGTCTTGGAGCGGCGACAAGAATTCGCGATTCTTTCGGCTTTAGGCATGAAGGGCGGCCAGATTACATTGATTGTATTTGTGGAATCCTTGCTCATTGGTGTGGGCGGCGCTCTGGTTGCGCTCTTCGTAGGCGGTGTTGTCTCGTGGTATCTTGCCACCTACGGCATCAATCTGCTCTTCTTCAACCCTGAAGGCTTGGGACCCAGTAACATATTGTTGGATCCCCGCATTTACGGGTCTTTCGGCTCTTGGCTGATCACTTATGCCTTGGTTATTTCTATTACTGCACCGGTGGTGGCGTCTTTATATCCGGCGTGGAAGGCGGCGCAAATTGATCCGGCAGACGCATTAAGGACACAATAAATTATGGCTGTTACCATTCGTGATGAGACTTTGGTTCATGTAAAGAATGTTGTGAAGATATATCGCAGCGGTGAAATAGAAACGACTGCGCTATGCGGTATTGATTTAGAAGTGAAGGCAGGCGATTTCTTGGCTATTGTGGGCCCGTCGGGGAGCGGCAAGACGACTTTGCTCAATTTAATCGGCGCCTTGGATGCGGTCACGGAAGGATCCCTTGAAGTTTTGGGTCAAAACGTGTCTTCTATGAGCTTGCGTCAGCGGGCCGATTTGCGGCTTCATTCACTCGGTTTTGTCTTTCAAGCCTATAATCTCTTCCCCGTATTGACAGCGCAAGAGAATGTGGAATTCGTTTTGGAATTGCAAGGGGTCAATAAGAACCGCAGAAAACGGGCGCGGGAAGTGCTGGCACAATTGGGATTGGAGAAGTACGCCGATCGACGGCCCACGCAGATGTCCGGCGGACAGCAGCAGCGGGTTGCAGTGGCGCGCGCTGTTGCCTCACAGCCCAAATTGGTGTTGGCTGACGAGCCTACGGCAAATCTGGACGGAGAAAATGCAGGGATTCTTTTGGATATGATGCGCGAACTCAATGAGCGTCTAGGTACCACCTTTATTTTTTCAACCCATGACCCGCGTGTGATTGACTATGCGCGCCGGGTAATCACCCTAGTGGATGGAAAAATTGCCAAAGATATTGTTAAAGAAACGGATGGTGATGGACAGCTTTAATCAGGGGCGTCCGACTTTCAGGAAAAGGGTGTCACTACCGTTTTTCCTTGTCGCCGCGATCGTACTTGTGTGGGCACAAGGAGTCGCCGCCTTAGAATTATGGTCTGATGATGAAGGGCGCTCCGCCGATTTGCGTACGACCTTGAAGCTCACGGGCAACGCCAGCGCGAACCCTTCGGATCCTTGGATTTATCCCAACTCCACGGAACTGGTCGGAATGACACGCCTTCGCTTTGGCGTAAATCTGAAGCTGAGCGATCGTATTTCCGCCGAATTCGCCAATGAACACGGCGCGCAACGTTCTTCCCATGGCGGCGGCGTTAATTTCGCAGGCAACATCCTTTCTTCCCTGTCCCAGTCACCTTGGCGGGTCGTTCCTTTGGATTGGCAGATCGCTCGGGATGGTGATATATTCAACTATCGTCATGAAATTGATCGCGCTTCGGTGACTATAAAACCGGATTGGGGATTGATCACCGTAGGGCGGCAAGCCATTGGATTTGGAAGGGGACTGCTTTTCAGTGCCGTTGATATCTTTGCGCCCTTTTCCCCCCTTGAGGTGGATCGTGATTGGCGCCGGGGCGTGGATGCGCTGCGTCTGGAATACCAGAGTACGCCGACCTCGTCCTTAGAGTTGATTACGGTGGTGGGGAGGAGTTGGGACGATTCCGCTTTGCTGGGTCGTTTCCGCGGGTATGTGGGCGATTGGGACGGTGAAATTATTGCGGGCAAACGGGGGGAAGATGCCATGTTTGCCGGTGTCCTTTCCGCGGCTTTGGGCGGCGCATCGGTTCATAGTGAGTTGGCGCTATTCCACACACCGGAAGAACAGCCGGGCGGCGGTCTCTTCGGCAACAGAAACCTAACGGCGAAACTGGTTTTAGGCGGATCCTACACCTTTAACGTGGGCAATGGCCTGACTTTTTTCAGCGAATACCATTATTCAGGCTTTGGGCTGCGTCATGCTGCAGATGCGACCCAACAGTTGTTCAACAAGGATTTTATAAAGCGTTTCTTGCGGGGTGACAGCCAAATTCTTGGACAACACGATTTAGCGCTTCAATTGGCGTACCCGATTAATGAGACGCTATTGAGCAGTCTGAGTATCTTGGAAAGTCTAACGGACGCATCCGGTATTGCGGTGCCTTCCTTGGTTTGGTCCGCCAGCGACACGGCAACGGTGACCTTAAGCGCTTTTTTCCCGTGGGGCCCTACGCCTAGAAATGGCGTTTTACGCAGCGAGTTCGGTGCCGCCCCTTTCAGCTTGTTCGCGCAGCTGAGCTTGTATTTTTAGGCGGGTCGCAGGTTCTTTGCAGCGGGCAGCCGAGCCTTAGGCTAGCCACAAAAAAAACGCAACAACAGAAAGGCTTCAATTGCTGCGTTTTGTTTTTGGTGGAGCCGAGGAGGATCGAACTCCTGACCTCTTGACTGCCAGTCAAGCGCTCTCCCAACTGAGCTACGGCCCCGAAAAAAGAAAGGAAAAGTACAGGACTTATACGTCCCACACATCGGGGTATAGTATACCTGAATAGGGTAGATCAAAGCAAAAAATATCGCTGATCAATCCTGCGGTGCATACCATAAAGAAACACGGGCTGCTTGGGCGACTGCCATGCCGGCTGTCACCGATTCCGGGTTATTCAGTATGGCATCAACTATGGCCGCCTTGGCCTGTCCCGTTACAAAAAAGATGATGTGTTTGATCCTTGCCAAGAGGGCAGGTGTTACGGTGATACGATTGGGACCGGGTTCACGCTGTACGGGTGCTGCAAAGGTGACGCCGTCGCAGGCTTCGACTTGTTCCCGTGTGAAAAGGGAGCAGGTATGTCCGTCATCTCCCAGACCGAGGAGTCCGAGTGGGATTTCTCCGCCCTGATCAAAGAAGTCTTGCCAACGCATATGATAGCGTGCTGCCGCTTCCTCTAAAGAGAGGTGGGTTTGGACGCGTAACACATGGAAAGGAGAGAGTTCCAAAGCGCGGATCATATCCACGGTAAGCCTGTAATTGTTTTGCGGATCCGTATCAGGTACGTGTCTTTCGTCGGTGTAGCCGAGATAGAATTGCGGTGTTGGTGCGATAGGCGCTTCTGCCAGTGCTTCAAAAAGGGGCCGCGGCGTATTGCCGCCCGGCACCATGAGCGCTGTCGGAGTTGACGTATTTTGTTGGATGACGATGCCCATTTGGCGCAATACGGCTTGGTAGAGGGCTTCCTTCGTATCAAATATGCTTGCAGTAATCAATGAATATCCTCCGTCACAAAGTATATCAAATTTAGAGTGGTGTTTATAAGGGTATCGCGTCTATTTTCGAAAGTTTCCATTTTGGGGTCAAGTTGCAGCCCCCGTTAAACTTTAGAGGCTGCGCCCCGTGGTGGGCACGTTCGTCTGACCATTTTCTGTCGCGGGCAGGGTTTTATTCTTCCGTGAGGCTTTGTCGTTGCGCTGTAGGCGCCTCATCAAGAACAAGACATAATTCCCGGTGTACCTGCTCCACGCTTATTTGTTTTAAACATTGGTTATCTTTACAGGGGGAGAGCCGATAGTTCATGGGTGAAAAGCAAGGGCTGCATGCGAACCCGAGATGAATGACGCGCATGCGATCGGATAGGGGACTATAGAGTAAAGGAGTCTCTGGACCGAAAAGTACCACACCGCCTATGGGCGTTAAGGCTGCAAAATGAGCGGGGCCGCTGTCTGAGGTGACGAGTGCATCGGCCAAGGTCATGAGTGTCATTAATCCCCGTAAGGAAAGGCGTCCTGCAAGACATAAGCATTGTTTCGCATCAATGTCCTGCGCCATGGCTTCACAGGCTTGTTGCTCATTAGACAATCCGGTGATGATGATCCGGGCATTGGGATGAGATTTCAAAAGTTTTTGTCCCAGTGCCACAAAATTTTCATCGGCCCATTTTCGGGCGGGTAATTCGTCTAGGCTTTTGGGATTGAATAAAACTAAGGGCGCAGTCTTCGCATTTTCCTTTGCGTAGGACGGGTAAAAGTCTTTCAAGATTTGTTTTAGTTCTTGCAATTCTTCGGGCTTCGGTATAAAAGGAGGCAGCGGGCAAAGAGGTGTTTGAGGCACTTCTTTGAGCAGCGGCAGAGAAAGTGTTTCCGTGAAGGCGGATCGTACAAAAACATCAAAGGCCTGAGATATATGCAGATAAGGATTGTATTGAACGCGATGGGTAACCAACGAGCCTCTATAGGGTCCTTCACTGTTGAAGCGGTGAAGCCCTACCCGTTTCTTTGCGCCGCAGAGCCAACAAATCAGGATAGATAAGCGCGCGTAAATTTCTAAATCGATGGCTGTATCAATATGGGCTCTTCGCATTTTGAAGAGGGCACGCAACAGATCTATGGTAAGGTTGAACACATTATTTCCGCGGGCGGTAATAATGTTTTCGTGAGGGATAACATCGAGAATATCCAGAATCTCTCTGTTTTCGGAAAAGACAAAGGCAAAGACATTTTCACGGCCCAATTTATCTGCGGCCTGTTTGAACGCGTCATAGGCCAAGACCAAGGCACCCTGTTCGACGGGTTTCACAAAAATCAATCGTTTTACGGGAGCGTTGCGTCGGCTGCCCGGCAGTATGAGTCGCAGCTTATCAGCTATGGTGGCAAAGAAGCATAAGACAGCGCCGGCCCGTCTGTCTAGGAAGCGTTCGAGATTATTGTTCACCGTTGCTCTCCATCTGCTGACAGTAAGGCGGATGCGGGGAGTGTCTTAAACGTTTCGATGTTATAAAAGGCGGGATTGGTGAAGTCGCCGTAGGTGCTGAGATGATCAAAGAGTTCGTTGATCGTGCTTGCTACATCATGGATTGGGTGGAAGCCCAGGAAGGTTTGCGCTTTTTCAACAGTCACTTTGTAATTGCGATAATCGGTGATGTTGCGCAAGTCAATACCAATCGACTTGCCGGTACGTTGTTCCACGGCATTTTTGACGAGATCTGCCACCTGCCCCACGGTGAAGTTGTCATAGGCCACATTAAAGATACCGCTAATGGATGGGTCTGCTTGTACCGCACGATCAAAGGCAGATGCCGTGTCCCGTATATCAATGAGGGGCCGCCAAATAGAGGGGTTGTTGACGGTAATCTTTCCTGTCGTCAGAGCGCTCTTAAACATGGTGTTGATAATGAGGTCAAAGCGCATGCGCGGACTGTATCCGTTCACGGTGCCCTGACGAAGTATGATGACGGAGAAGTCCTCGTTTTGTTGGTGGAAGACGCCGTGTTCTCCTGCGAGTTTGGAGATACCGTAGGGATAGGCGCAGGTAGTTGGCGCGCTTTCATCGTAGAGCGTGTTGAGGGTATATCCATAGACGGAACAAGATGAGGCATAAATAAAACGCTTGACCCCTGCCTGTTTCGCTTGATAGGCGAGATAGGTGGGCAAGGCGCCATTTTGGATGAAATTAAGGGCGGGATTAAATTCGGCCATGGGATCGTTGCTCAGTCCCGCCAAGAACAGGACTTGGTCATAGCCCTTCATCGCTTTTTCATCCAACTGAAAGAGTTCTTGTTTTTCTACAGAAATATCTTGGGGAAGATAATTACCGAACCAAAGTAAATCAACGACGTGTACGTCATAACCGTATTGTTTTAACATGGGTACAAGTACCGACCCGATATATCCTGCACCGCCTGCTACCAAAAGTTTCACTTTAAAACTTCCTTTATCCGTTGTTGTTGCGTCAAGAGTGCAACAGCTTATGATTCGAGAGAAAACGCTTAGCGCGTCACGCTAGGTTTTTATGTTGTTCTGTCCTTATTGTTTTTTTTAATACAGGATATTGAATTAACGACCGCCGCAATGGCGCACGCTCAGATTCCTCGTGCGTAGGAGTATTCTGTTTCATCGAGAAAAGGAAAAGTTGTATTCTGCATCTTTGAAAAGAGGCGCTTGGCTGTCTTTTTTTGAAATCACGGCAGCAGCGGCAGGCCAGAGGATATCGAGGTCGGGATCATTATAACGGATAGCACGTTCTGATTCTCGGTTGTAGCGTTGTGTACATTTGTAGTAGACACGGGTCTGATCCTGCAGCGCAAGAAAACCGTGAGCGAAACCGGCGGGTATCCAAAGCCACATGGGGGTAGCGTCATCTAGGGTGCGCGCCATCCATTGGCCAAAAGTCGGCGAGCCTTTGCGCAGATCCACGGCAACATCGTAAACAGCGCCTGTGAGTACCCGAATCAGTTTGCCCATGCCGTAAGGATTTAATTGGTAGTGCATCCCGCGAAGCGCTCCTTTACAGGACATGCTCAGATTATCCTGCAGAAAGGATTGGGAAAAACCGGATTGTTCCCAAGCAGTCTGATTGTAAGTTTCAGAAAAAAAACCGCGCTCATCAGAAAAGGCAGGCGTATAGATTTCCAATACGCCCGGGATTTCTGTTTCTTGGATTTCGGGTGCTTGAGACATAGATCATGTTCCTGGATAACAAAGGGAAGCCATTGTCTAACCTGCCTCCTTCATTATAATGAACAAGTGTCTATGAGCGCAAAGAGCGTCACGGCCCACGGGCGTTTCCCAAGTCTTTTGAAGATCGCGTAAATGGAGCGGATGAGAAATCCTTGTCTTTAGCGCAGGATCAGGGCTTCACGTTCCGGGCCGACAGAAACGAAAGTGATGGGACAATTGATCAGTTGTTCAATTTCCAACACGTAGGCTTTGGCTGCTTCTGGAAGTGCGTCAAAACTGCGTATGCCGGTGATGTTTTCTTCCCAGCCGGGCATTTCTTTATAGATCGGCTTTGCTTCTTCCAAGACAGCATTGAGGGGGAAGCGGTCATAAAGGGCGCCGTTCCAAGTGTAATGGGTCGCAATCTTAAGTGATTTTCTGCCGCTCAAACAATCCAGTTTGGTCAATGCCACATCGGTGGCGCCTTGTGCCCAGACACCATAACGGGTAGCGACCGCATCAAAATGACCGATACTTCTGGGTCTGCCCGTGGAAGCGCCAAATTCCTTGGCCGATTCTCGCAGGGCATCGGCTTCTTCCGTTTCCATGGCGGTGACAAAAGGCCCTTCGCCGACGCAAGTTGAGAAGGCTTTGACTACGGCGACGACTTGGGTGGGGGGATAGCCGAAGAGTCCGCCGCCTACGGGAGCGTAGGCCGCGAGGGTACACGAAGAAGTGGTGAAGGGATAGATACCGAAGTTTAGGTCGCGCAAGGTTCCGAGCTGCGCTGCAAAGAGGATCGCTTGATCTTGTTGGGCGGCTTCTTCAAGGAGCAGGGATGTATCGGTGATATGGTCGCGCAGTCTCAGGGCGCAGCTCCGTCCCCATTCGATCATCTCGTCAATGGAGAAGAGATCTTTTTTACCATAAAAGGATTCCAATCGCTCCAGTTTCCAAGTGCCAATTTCCTTGATTCTCGCTTCAAAGCGATCGGGATACAAAAGTTCTCCTACTTGTATGGCTTTTTTTACGGTGCGGTCGCCATAAGCGGGCGCAATACCGCGACGGGTGGAACCATAGGCGTTGTCGCCGAGCCGATCTTCTTCGAGTCCGTCTTCAAGGCGATGAAAGGGGAAGCAGATGGTTGCGCGGTCGGAAATACGGAAATTAGGCTGGATCCCTTGGGCGTTCAATTCGTCGATTTCATCGATTAACCGTTCGAGGTCAATGACCATGCCCGGTCCGAGGATGTTGACCACGTCGGGATAAAATACACCGGAGGGGAGGAGATGGAGTTTGAATTCGCCATGCTCGTTGATGACCGTGTGTCCGGCATTGTTGCCGCCTTGATATCGCACGACACAGGCAGCATCACGGGCAAGATAATCCACCATACGCCCCTTACCTTCATCACCCCAGTTCGCGCCAACAACAACTTTGATACTCATGATTCCACGGATCCTTATAGTTAATTCCCGGTGCCGGGGGCACTCAAGTGTCTTTGTCGCAGGCGCCCTATTTGGATAGTATCGGAAAAATATTTCTTACAAATAAAATGGCGATCCGGGTTGAGCGGTCCGCCGAAAAAATAAAGCTGGAATAAATAAGCGAATTAACGAGAATAGAAACCGATGATACTCGTCGTGTCAAATTCGACAGGGAAATTATTGATATTGGGTGTGCTGATCATTTTCCCCTCGTAGGATTTCGCTTCACGCTCGAGATATTCCGGTAATTCATGGGGAGGATTTTCCACACCATTTTGAATCATCGGAATTTTTCGGCTGCGTTCACGGATGGAAATGGTCATTCCCGGCTTCACTAAAAAGGAGGGAATATTGACTTTTTCACCGTCAACGAGGATATGGCAATGATTGACCATCTGTCTGGCGGAGAAAATGGTGGGGGCATAGCCCAAACGCCAGACCACGGTATCCAATCGCGATTCCAAGAGGATCATCAGATTGGTACCCGTGTTTCCGTCGAGCCGCTTTGCCTGTGCGAAAATACGGCGCATCTGACGTTCCATAATACCGCCGTAGTACATGCGTACTTTTTGTTTTTCTAAGAGCTGGATGCCGTACACGGACAATTTGCGACGCAGCGTTTTTCCATGTTGTCCCGGAGGATAAGGACGTTTTTCTGCCGGGCTGCCGGGTCGTCCCCAAATACATTTGCCAACGCGTCGGCTCAACCTGTGTTTAGGACCGCAATATTTTGCCATAAGTCTGATTCAATCCTTGTTCTTAATGAAAGATATATCCACAGCGCGCCGGGGACACAACGGATTCCCCGGAGGATACTCCCGCCCCAACCTATGTAGTTTAGAGTTGTTGATGATACTGCACGAGGCAGGACAAATTCAACCTTGAACAGGAGAAGGCGCTGTATGGAATGAAAAAAATGGCGTACCCGAGAGGAATTGAACCCCTAGCCTTCTGGTCCGTAGCCAGACGCTCTATCCAATTGAGCTACGGGTACGCAAGCCACCTTAACCTTGCATACTTTAGCATATACAGCTTTCGGGTTTCAAGTTTTTTTCAGCAAAATTCAACGGCGGCGAAGAATAGAATTTGGCAATGGTTCTTTTCCTACTGTTATACTACGTTTTCGGTTTCAGGGAGATCGTTGTCGGCGCATGGCGTACGAATAGGAGCTTCGCACGCGCGGCGTCAGATGCGATGAGCTATGTTCGACGGTATGAGGAATACACAGTGAACAAACGGGCGGTACATTTTGGCGCAGGCAGTATAGGCCGCGGTTTTCTCGGTCAGATTTATTGCGAAAGCGGCTACGAAACTATTTTCATCGATGTAGAGCGTTCTGTTGTAGATGCGTTGAACGAGCGCAATGCCTATCCGCTCTATGAGGTGTCCGATGCGGGCACACGCAAACTGTTCATGGAAAGGATGCACGCTGTGGATGGGAATGATATGGAGGCTGCTGCCGTCGCCCTTGCTGCCTCGGATATTGCCTCCACAGCTGTGGGGCTGCGCGCATTGCCCCACATTGCTCCGATCATTGCCACTGCCGTTGAGAAGCGTTTCCGCCGCTACGACGCGCCGCCCATGAACATTATTATCTGTGAAAACATCAAGGGCGGTGAACGCTATCTTCGTTCTCTTGTTGCCTCGCATTTGTCTAAGACTGATCAAGTTTTGCTCGAAAAATATGTGGGCTTTGTGGAAGCGAGCATTGGGCGGATGGTACCCGTCATGACCGAAGAGCAACGTGCGGAAGATCCGCTCTCGGTTTATGTGGAACCTTACTGTGAATTGCCGGTAGATGCCCATGGATTCCGCGGTGTGATTCCGGAACTCGTTCATCTTCAACCGACGACTCATTTTGAAGCCTATGTGGAGCGCAAACTTTTTGTTCATAATCTGACCCATGCGGCAACCGCCTATGTCGGCTATCATCGGGGATATCGTTATATTTATGAAGCCATACGAGATCCTGAAGTGCACGCCCTTGTGGAG
>JAAYJI010000149.1 GCA_012523015.1 Candidatus Hydrogenedentota bacterium | reverse complement strand
GCTTCTTGGCGTTGACAGTGGGCCGGTGTCATTGCAGGCGCTGCAAGAGGGTATTATTCATGGTCTCGTTATTGATGATGCCGAACAAGCCGGCCCCCTTATTGTCAACGCATTAAAAGCACTCGCGGAAGAAGATCAAGCCTTTGAATTACCGGAGGATAACTGTATTATGCTGCCTTCAATACAGCTTGAGACCGCGAAATCGCTCAACACACAGGAAATGATGGATGCAATCAGAGTACAGGTACCATGGTTATCTGAGTCAGCTCACGGAACGCCCTGATCCGGAAGCCTTAAAACAACTTAATCAAGTCGTATTCCCGTCGGACAGTCTTGAACGATGGAAACTCGAAGATTATCCTTCGGGACAGGACTGGAAAAGTGTCTACGCACAAACTACCATGGCTAAGAATTGTGTGCAGTTACACGGCCAATTCGGCAGCGCTCCGGGCATTGATAACGTCAATCGCAAACCGCACTTTTGGGCTCCCCTTTCCGTTACTTGTGAGGAAGACGCCCGTTTCACGTTAGACTGTTCCCAATTTCCGAGCGTGAAAATCACCTATAGTTGTAAGACGCCCTACGCCTTTGCCGCTTGTCATTGGCAATATGCGGGCGGTGACCATCTTGTGTCTTTGGGGCATCCCCGCAACTGGACGACCGCGGCGATCCCCTTACAGCACCACAACTTTCCGAAGTCCATTTCTCGGTTCACACTGCGTCTCTACGGCTTGTCGCCCAATAATGCAATCTTGGAAATTGCCGAAGTTCGATTCCGATCGCTCCTGCCCGAAGAGGAGCGGCTCCTTCATGAATTTTATCTGGAATTGGAACAAGCTAAAGCGACGCCCCATTATCCGTTGCTCGACGAATTCCTCCCCATGGGGGTTCACATGAATATTCCCACAGTGGACCAGTTAGCGGAGATGCTGGATATCTCGTTCTTCGATTATCTGCGCCTTGCCTTTGAAGATATTGTGCGACATCATCACAACAGCGTGGTTCTCGAAGAAATGCAGCTCTTATCTCCCGAGCAACGCCATGTCGTCGTAGAACTGGCGGAAAACTTTGGCCTGCGGCTGGTTCCCTGTTTGAACTGGCCCATGGAACAATACGCCGCCATTGGTGGTGAAACGGCCATTGAAGAGTTCATTAAGCCCTATGTGAATTCCAGCGGCATCTTGGCCTGGAATCTATCTGATTCGCCGAAGGAAGAGCATCTGAAAGATTATATTGATGCCCGCGATAAAATCGCCGAAGTAGACCCGAACCATCCCGTCGTGATCCACAATCATCGGGCAGACACCCACCCCCTTTTCGCGCCTCATTTTGCAGTCTCCGGATTTTCGAATTTTAGCGCCACCGATCCACGGTCCTTGTCGCAGACCATCGATAAACATCTGCCCTTCCTGGGCGGACAACAATTTTGGCTGACAGCGCCTGCTTTTAAGCATATATCAGGCTCTCCCAATTGGTCTTCCAGCCCTCAATTACGCCTCATGTTAAACACGACCCTCGCCCATGGCGGCCGCGGTTGGTTCTCCCATTGTTATCACAACACGCCGGTATGGGTAAGTGGAGACTACGAACGCTCCCTCACGGGACCTTTCCTAACCTTCAGCGATTTATGGTCGGAATTGGGTAATCGTATCGAACGGCTCGCAGGCTTGGCGCCGCTCTTTCTCAGCGCGTATCCCGTGCCGCAGCCCGTTCATATCCCCGTCTGCCTTGAACATAGCCGTAGCCCCAAAACACAGCTGGATCAATCCATTGAGCCTGTATCCATCTCCTGGCTGCAAGGTCCTGATTTCTTCCTTTTTTACGTGATCAACAATGACGCCAATCAAGCGACCTCCGTTCATTTTTCATTGCCCGATTACTTGCCCGATGATGAGGCGGTATATGAAGTGACCGCACTCGTACGCAATCGTGCGTGGGAACCTTCTCCCAATAAGCTGCGCTTTGAAATGTTTCCGGGGCAAAGCCGACTGTTCATGGTTGCCCGGCCGCCGGTTTGTAATCACTGGCGCGAAGTGATCGCACGGCGCATGCTTGAATCGGATCGACGTCAAGCCCAAGTGGATTTGGAATTGGCCCGCCAATACCGATTGAATCTCTATGAGATTGAAGATGCGCTCAATACGCAGGAAGAACACGCCTCTATTCAAGAACTGAATCGCGTAAGGGTTGCCCGAGAACACTTGTACAATCTTATCCATACGACACCTGAGATTTCTAAGGCCCATTCATTGCTTGTCCAGGCAAGCTCCATTGTGGCGGGATGTGATGAGGCCTTGGCGGCTCTTTGCGCGAAGCATGACACCGCTAGGGTTCGTGAACTCAGCGTGAAAGCGCTGCCGCTGGCGCGCACTTTAACGGCTCTTCGCTTGCAATTGCGCCGTGGTCATGGGCAACGTATCGCCCCGGACATCGCGGCATTGGTGCAATCGGGGAGCGTACTCTTATCCGAAATCTGGGGCCGCTACCGCCCCGGTTCTTCCATCAAATAAAGCAGATTGAAACTTATGGTGGAAAGAAGCACAGAGAAAGCCCTCGAAAAACGTCGTCTCTTAATCATTGATACTGCAAGAGAATTATTTTTGACCCATGGCTTTCACGAAGTAAAGATTGATACCATTGCTGCAATATCGGGCGTATCTAAAAAAACGATTTACCGTTTGTATAACAATCTGGAAACTTTAACCGCTCACGGGATTAAAAGAGATTTCGATTGCTGGTGGGAATGGTTTTTTGATGCGACCCTCGAAAACAAACAGGAATCAGATATTTCTTTGGAATTTTTTTATAACGTACTGGAGCATTGGATCAAAGGGGCAGGGTTTAAAGGATTATTATTTGCCCGCGCCCTTTTTAACACGGAGGCTTTGGGTGAAGAAGTCGCTGTCCTCGTCAAGGAGTGCACCAAGAAACTGCGGCAATTTATCTATGCTGAGGCGCGCAAAGCCGGCGTGAAAAAACCGGGGCGCTTTTCACATGTTCAAGTAGGATTGTTGTTGCTTATGCTGGGACAACCGGGATCGAATAAAAACCAAAACTGTGCTCCCAACGTCAATGATCTGCGTCGGATATACACGCTATGGCAATGACGAATTTTAAACACTTCCTACGCCATCCCCTCCTTTATTTGCTGCGCGCCCACGCACGCCATGTGATCTTGCACATTACGAACCGCTGCACCTTACGATGCAGAACCTGTTTTGTCACCAAAGAAGCGCTGGACATGGATCTGGCTCAGGTGCGGCTTGTCGCGAAAAAGATTGGAACGCTGCGGTGGCTGGATATTGGCGGCGGTGAACCTTTTTTGCATCCACAATTGGTGGAAATTTGCCAATGCTTTCCCAACAGCGCGATTACCATTCCGACGAATGGACAACAGCCCGAACAAATTTTTGAGACTGCACAAGAGCTGTGCGGCAGTTTAAAAAAACCGCTGACACTGGCTGTCTCCCTTGACGGATTTGAAACAACCAATGATTATTTACGGGGAACAGGATCTTATCAAAAAGCCGTACAGACGCTGCGCTTGCTGCGCACTATCCCCGGTCTCATTTTAAAAGTGAATACGGTGATCTGCGAAAAAAATTTCCCCGAGATGATTTCCTTCATGGAATTTGTACGCACTCTAAATCCTGATTACCATTCTCTGTTGTTGCTTCGGGGGAAGCCGGAAGATGCGGCGTTGGCGCTGCCCGCCTTTGATGAATTGGAAAAGGCAACGCCGCAACTACTCAAACACCTTGCATCCTACGATTACGGAAACAAAAATAATGCGCTGCTGCAGCTCTTAAAACGGCGCTATCAACGCTATCTCTGGTTGGTGAATTTAAAAACGCTGCGGACTCAACGCTGTATTGTACCGTGCAAAGCGCCTTATCTGCATCGTGTAATCTACCCTAACGGAGCCCTGTCGCTTTGTGAATTAATGCCGACTATAGGTAATGTATTCGAAGAGCCCATGGCGCTTTTAGAAAAGAGAATGTTTGATACCTTGCACGCCTATGAAAAAGCCAAAGGAGCCTGTTTCTGCACACACAATTGTAATCTGGGCGAAAATATTCAAAGTCACCTGCGATCCGTTATCTCCGTAATGCTGGGGCTTGACCCATGAAGAAAATTCTAGCCTCTATTATTATCCCCGTCTACAACCGCCACGACGACCTTCATCATGTACTCAACCAATTGGCAGCGCAAGAATGCTTGGATTTCGAGGTGGTTATTGTAGATGACGGATCGGAACCGCCCATTCGCTTTGATACAGGAAGTGCGCCCTATCCCCTGCGCGTCTTAAGACATGAAACGCGCTGCGGCATCGGAAAAGCAAGGAATAGCGGCGTCCTTGCCGCGGCAGCGGATGTCCTCGTATTCGTTGACAGTGACGGCGATATTTTCGATACCCGTTGGTTTGAAAAACATAAGGACTTGTTTAAGCAGGCTCGGGAAAAAGCGCAGCAGTCCGGAAAAGCTGGTTGTGTACTCCACAGCGAAGTTGTAGGCATCAGCCGCGGTTATTGGGGGCGTACGGACAGTTATTCCAATTGGTTCGGCAGTACAACCAAGCGCCCCGGCGAAATCGCAGACAGACATGTCCCCACCCATAACACGGCTACCGAAAGGCGCGTGTTCGATGTGGTCGGACTCTTTAATGAATCCTTAGAACTGTGTGAAGATGTGGAGTGGGCGTTTCGATGCTTAGAAGCCGGAGTAGGACTTTTTCTATATCCGGGCGCGCCTGTAGGACATTATGACCGAAACACATTTCGCGGGATGTGGCAGCATTATTACCGCTTTGGTCTTTACACCTTGAAAGCTCGGAACACAAACAAAAGATCTCCCTATGGGTGGTTATTTCCAAGGACTATCCCTGCCGCAATGGCGCTCCTCTTGATCACGCCCACGCTGATGAGTGTCTATGTGACCTGGCAATGGCTCAAGCAAACACCCAAAATTCTATGGTACCTACCCGGTCTTTATTTGGCAAATCTTGCCTCTTATCTCGGGATGTGCCGCAGTCTTATGGGTGGAAAACCTTAAACTACCCCTTTGAAGCCCTTTCAAACCCGCCATCTCTCGAGGGGGAGATAACACTGTTTCAGTCTGTGTTCACAGGGTTTAACACGATTTCGGAGCCGTAGCTTTTTGATGGATCCCCCCTTTCCTTGGAAATAATTTGAAGTAAACGAATAGATTTACTTATACTTTTGTTAACGTCACTGAACAAGGTAGTAAACTTGAAGAAGGTAGAATGAAGGTAACCATGAAAATGCGTGTGATAAGTTTGGTCGCGGCACTCTTGCTCGCCCTCATGCCTCTGTCAGGGCTTTGGGCGTGTTCCTGCGCCGATGACTGTGAATCCTGCGCCCGTCATCAGCAGATGACCGAAGCAGCATCACACAAAAGCAATCACAGCACAGAAACCTCCGGTCTTCATTCTTGTTGTTGTCCTTCTCAAAGCGAGGAGAAGGGCGAAGCGTACACACCAACCGATAGCCATGACTCCCGCTGCTTGTGTCAAGGGGAGACCCCTTATTACACCCTGCGCTCCCGGTATGTGACTGTTACCCCGCCGCAGGGCAATCATCTGTTCCTTTTGCCCGCCGACCTTGATTTGCCTTTTGGCAGCACGGCCGGGCTTATTCTTTCCTTTTTAGACCACACCCTACAAGCGACAGTTCCTGTCCATGTCCTTCACTGTGTTTTACTGTGTTGATCTTAATCAAGAACGATCTGTTTTGTAG
>JAAYJI010000148.1 GCA_012523015.1 Candidatus Hydrogenedentota bacterium | reverse complement strand
TGACTACTGTGATGCCGTGCTCTCGGTTAAAAGATTGCAGCAGCTCCATGATTTCCACACTGCGCGCAGAATCGAGGTTGCCTGTGGGTTCATCGGCGAGCAATACGAGCGGCTCCGTAACGATGGCGCGTGCAATGGCGACGCGCTGTTGCTGACCGCCGGACAGTTCTCCGGGTGTGTGGTGTTCCCATCCCGCCAGCCCTACTTGAGCCAAGACGCTTTTGGCAAGCTTACGGCGCCGGCGTCGGTGTTCACCGCGATAGACCAGCGGCAGCTCCACATTTTCTAATGCGGATGTTCGATTCAATAGATTAAATCCTTGAAAAATAAAACCGAGATAATGACGTCTTAGCTGTGCTCGCTGATTGCGGGTGAGTTTACTTACTTCAATGCCGCAAAACTTGTACGCGCCTGAAGTGGGTGTATCCAGACATCCCAAGATGTTCATGCAGGTGCTTTTTCCCGAGCCGCTGGCGCCCATGATCGCGACAAATTCGCCGGGATACAGGGCAAGGTCAACGCCGCCCAACGCAGTCATCTTGGCGGTGCCGGTTCCATAGACTTTTGTGATGTTGCAAAGTTCTATGAGTGGGCTGTCATTTCCCAAGTCGAAACCTACTGCACTCATCGCGCCATTGCCATGTCGGTTATGAGTTCCATACCCGCTTCGATATCTCCGGCGATCACCTCGGTCATTTTTCCGTCGCTTAACCCTTTGGTAATAGCGATGGCGCTCATAGTACCGTTTTTCAAAATCCAAACTTCTTGCTCATTACCGTTTCCGTTGCTGTGGACACGGGGGATAGTGGAGCGGGATCGGGGTGGTCGGGGCATAATGCGGCTTAACAACATACCGCCGTCAGATGAATCCTTTTTTTCTTCTGCAGGCGGGCTAAAGCGCAGCGCCACGTTGGGCACGAGAAGGGCATTTTGGCGTTTGTCCACCACGATTTGGGCGGTGGCGGTCATGCCCGGTCGCAGATGGAGTTCGGAATTGTCCACACTCAAAATCGTCTTATAGGTGACCACGCCGCCGACTGTTTCCGAGCCGAATCGGACTTGAATAATTTTCGCCGGGAATACTCGGTTCGGATAGGCGTCCACGGTGAAGGTGGCGTCTTGACCTTCTTTCACCTTTCCTACGTCCGCCTCGTCTACATCAGCCTGCAATTCCATTTGGGTCAGATCTTCCGCGAGCGTGAACAAGACCGGCGACTGGAATTGGGCGGCGACTGTCTGACCGGGTTCTACGGAACGGTTTAGAACCATGCCGTCGACCGGGGAATGAACGACCGCCTTGGCGAGGTCTGTGCGGTTAGCGTCTACTGTTGCCTGGGCTTGAGACACGGCGGCCTTGGCACCCGCCTCATCGGCGCGCGCCCGGGCAAGCGCTGCCTTTTGCGCGTCATACTCATAGGTTGACGGCATTTTACCGTCACTGAGTTTTTTTATATCTTCCAATCGCGCCATTTGTAATTCCGCTTCCTTTACGGTGGCCTGTGCTTGCAGCAGTTTGGCGCGTGCCGACTCCAGTGCCGCTTCGGATTGTAAGCTTTGCGCCTCCAATTTTGACGTATCAATCTGGGCGAGCACTTGCCCCACCTCCACACGGTCATTATAGTCTGCTTCCACTGTTTTGACCGTACCTGAAACTTCAATGCCAACCTCTACGGTTTTAATGGGCTCCAAGGTTCCCGTAGCACTTACCGTTACCACCAGATCTCCCTTTTCCACAGTTTTTGTTTCGTAGGTAACGGAAACGGTGGTGTCTCGGTTCAACCAGAAGTAGCCGGCACCTCCCAAAGCCGCCAGCAGCAGACACCAAAAAAGAAATTTAAAGAGACGTGCAAAGAAAGCGCGTCTGCGACCAAGGCCAAGAGTCTTTGCCACATCGATTCCGACTGAATCTTTTGCAGATGCCATTTTTTAGTTCCTATTTATTTCATGATTCTGCAGAAACTTTTTAAAAGTATACCCCCGTTCTTTGTTAAATAGCAATTTCTGTTCCAATATACATCTATCGGAGAAAAATTCGTAATACGCCGTAAAAAGTACCGAAAAAGAGTTTTTCATAGACTTGTGCAGTCCACTGCGCAAAAATTGCCTCGATGAAACTTAGCCGATTGTTCCGGATTTGCGCACTTGGATGGATTCTGTTTCTTGGATTGGCGGGAACAGCACGATTCCAAATAGGTTAAGATACTGTCGTCGTCATAGGCGTCGACTCTAAGCGGTATTTTGGGGACAATTCTTTCCAATTATATGCGTGTTAAAAAATAGCGCTAAACAATCACAGTGTTTATTGAAGACGGAAAGAATCAAGGAAGGCAAAGAATTCATTACCGGGATCCGTTGAAGTTTTTTAGAAAGCGGTCTATTATCCGGTTTTGAAGCCACGGGTCACTCTGTGTATTCTAATTCGTGATCTCCGATACGTACCATTTGACCGGGCACTGCATCCATCCGTTTTAAGGCTTTGAATACACCCATTTTTTCGAGTCGTCTTTGGAGATGGTTGAGCGCTTCGGGATTTTCAAAATCAGTCATAGACACAGCTCTGACCACTTTTTCGCCGGAGACGCGAAATCCGCCTTCTTCCGAAGTAACTCGGAAGGGCGGCTCAAATACATATTCACGTTCGGGCGGCAGGGCATCTTCCCTAGCCGCTTCTTCAGCTTCTTTTTCTCGTGCCCGTTCTACATCTTTCCAAAGTGCTTCCAGCAAAGGCGGAACACCCCATCCCGAAGCGCCGGACAGGAGCCATGCGTTTTTAGGCAAACGGTCAGCGAGAGCTTCAAAGCGTTCCTTGTTCTCGGGGATATCGGCTTTATTGAAAACGTATTGACGAGGCCGCGCTTCGAATTCTGGACTGTACTGTTCCAATTCGTTTTCGAGGATTTGAAGAGTCTCCAGGGGATCTTCGTCTCCCAGATCAATCAAAAACACCAAGACCCGTGTCCGTTCTATATGGCGGAGAAAATCGTGGCCCAGCCCTTTGCCATCTGCGGCGCCTTCGATAATACCCGGGATATCGGCGATGGTGAGCATACGGCTTTCCGATAGCCATGCAACGCCTAAATTGGGGGAGAGGGTGGTGAAGGGATAGTCGGCTATTTTGGGCTTTGCCGCGCTGACCACGGAGAGAAAGGTTGATTTGCCGGCGTTGGGCAAACCGACAAGCCCAACTTCCGCAATAAGTTTTAATTCGACCAAAAATTCGCGTGTTGTGCCGGGCTCTCCTTTTTCTGCAAAACGGGGCGCGCGGTTGATGGGCGTTGCGAAGCGTGCATTACCCCGTCCGCCTCGGCCGCCTTGCACGGCAAGAAAGCGCTGTTTATCCTCGGTCAGATCAGCCAGCAATTCACCACTATGGTAGTCTTGGACAATGGTACCGCAAGGCACAGGGATGATAATGTCGGCGCCGTTCTTTCCATGGCGATCTTTACCCATGCCATGAACGCCGCGATTGCCGGTCCAATTGGGATGATATCGCAGACCGGTCAAACTGCTTTGATTGGAGGCCGCTTCCAAATAAATGGAGCCGCCATCGCCGCCGTCACCGCCATTGGGTCCGCCGCGGGGCACATAGGCTTCCCGCCTAAAACTGCAACAGCCATTTCCGCCGCCGCCACTGGTTAATCTGATGCGAACACGATCGACAAACATGTGCTTTAACAGCCTTTCCTAAAGCCCTGTTGGTAGGGGAATGCCAATAAAAAACACCCTCAAAACGGGTTGAGGGTGTTGAAAATCATGCCGTATAAACGTGCTGTCAGGATTCTGTGCTCGGTGTAGTTACGGGCAGAATATCCACACATTTTCGCCCTCGTTTAAAAAATCGAAAAGAAACGGTGCCGTCAATCAATGCAAAGAGCGTGTGATCATTGCCTACACCGCAGTTTTCTCCGGCGTGAAGGCGTGTACCGCGCTGACGCACAATAATATTGCCTGCGCGCACATACTGTCCACCATATCGTTTCACACCCAATCGTTGCGAATTACTATCGCGGCCGTTTCTTGAGCTGCCGCCTGCTTTCTTATGAGCCATATCGCGATCTCCTGTTAAGCCTTGATTTCATGAATTCGGATTTGGGTGTAAAGCTGCCGATGGCCTTGCGTACGCTCGTATCCTTTGCGTCTTTTCTTTTTGAACACCCGAATTTTTTTGTTTTTCCCGTGCTCTTCAATTTCAGCAATAACACGGGCAGATTGCAGCGAAGCGGCTTCCGTAACCACATCTTGGTTTTCGGTGATCAGCAGCCGGACAGAATCCAACTCGACCCGTTCACCAACAGGAAAATCCAGCTTTTCCACTCGCAATCGACTGTTTTCGGTGACTTTGTATTGTTTGCCACCGGTCTGAATCACTGCATACATTGTATATTCTCCATGATTCGTCTCCCCTGTGAGACGATGTTTAAAACGCTAACTCACGCGTGTTGCAAAGACCTTTGCCGCCGCTGCCACTTCCGCACAAGCGGAAAGGGAAGCCATATAACTTGACTTTGGATTTCTCGGAGAAGGCAGGTTTGATATCACCACGGTCAATTCTCCAAAGGCTCCTTTTGCACGGATTTCGTGCGTGTTGGCTGTCGCCGACGGATCCGCAATCACGCGCACCCGGGTTTGATCGGCGCCCAATCCTGCCAAGCTCAGCGTTGCTGCAACATTGACGTTGTTGGGGAAAGCTTTCACCGCTTCACGGGCGCTGCCGTCAAAAATGACTTGTGCTTCCGTGAGTCCGTCAAGTTCAATACCTTTACACAATAGGTAAGGCGCGCCCTTAAGCCCTTTAATCGGTTTGCGTGTAGTCAAGGTAACTTCATCAAGTCCTGCCTGCATGGCGTTACGTATACCGTCTATGCCGCAGATGGCGCCGGACGGAACATGCAGATTGATGCCCCGTTCTCGGGCAGTTTCAAGCAGGGAGGGATCTTGAAGAAGACCGCCAACACTCATGATCAGGCAGTCAATGTGATAGACCATGGCCGCTTCCACCACGTGGGAGACAACAGACGGTCCGGCACATTCGACGACAAGATCCACCGAAGCGACCACATCTTGGATCGTTCCGATCAATGCATTCAACTGGTATGTATCTCGCAGCATTTCTGCTTGCGAAGCATTAATATCACATAAGGCGACAATCTCGGCAGAAATAGATCTGTCATGAATTGCCCGGCAGATATCTGAAGCAATATTGCCGCATCCGATCAAGCCGATTCGCATATTGGCCATAAGGCCTCCAAAACAGCCTTCTCAGGCTGTACAGACATTAAAGTAATAACCAAGAACAGTGTCTTTCTGCTCGACCTCCCCATACATTTATGACACACCTCCCCCGAGCAAGAAACATATAGTAGCAAAATTACAGTATCAATGTCAATTCGTCTTTTGTGCGCCGCGGCCGGAAACACTTTTATAAATCGTCGAAAAACGAAGGGAGCCTAATTCTTCGGAGTCAGACTATAACCGCGTGCCCCTCGTGCCGTGAAAACTTCATATTGTTTTTTGAAAAGAGGGCGTTTAAGCCGTATCCCGCCGTGCCGATCCGTGCGGTACACCTGAATATCATGAGCCTTATAGCGTTCGGCTATATTAGGCGTCATCAAGGTTTGTCGGCTTCCTGCTGCCTGCATGGAGGCGAAGGCAACGGCAGGCTTCACTTCTTCCAAAAAACTGTCTGTACTGGAAGTAGGCGATCCATGGTGTGGTATTTTTAAAAAGGTTGCCTTTAGCGATTGGTTACCGGCAAGTGCTGCTTCCGCTTCCTTTTCTATGTCTCCCGTTAATAAAAGAGAGAGTCCGGGCCAGTCTATTTTTAATACAAGGGAATTATTATTTCCTTGGTGTTGCGCAGCCCATGAGGCGTCGGGATGAAGCACGTCGATTTGGGCGTCTTTTACCGGAATCTGATCTCCCGCGGCAAGGCGTTGAACGGGAACGCCGTGCTCTTCGCAGAGCTTCAAAAGACTCTTTTAGAGCTTGCTCATTTCCTTTCCTTCGGGAGACATGAGCACTTATATTACGGGGAAGTTTTTGATGACCTGAAACAAGCCGCCTATATGATCGCGGTCGGCATGGGTGACCACGACATAGTCCAGCGATGGGATTCGGTTGGCGCGGAGGAAGGGAAGTACGATTCTTTCGCCGGCATCCGCGTAAGCGCTTGAGTCGCCGCCATCTATGAGGAGGGTGGAATTGCCCGGCGTGCGCAGGAATATGGCATCTCCCGTTCCCACATCAATGAAGTCTACGACAGGTTCTTTCCAGGTCAAATTCCATGTGAGAAGCGTGGCTATCAAAAGGGATAGGATAGTCAGTTTTGTCTTGCGCCCAAAATCGGGATGATAAAGCCATAAAAAGAAGCCGATCAGGGCGCTTACATAAAAGAACAAGGCGATCAACGACGGCAGCGCAAGGGTGACATAGGCCGCGGGCAGCGTCAACACAGACGCATTAGCGCCTTTAATCAATATGACCAAGGGAAGTATAGCGTGACCAAACAAAAGACCGAGCCCGGGAAGGAAAGCGGCAACCAGAGAAGAGAGCAGGCATAACCACAAAACACCGGTTAGCAAGGGAACGACAACAAAGTTTGCGACGATTCCCAGCACGGGAACGGTGCCAAAATGCCACGCGGCGATGGGGAAGGTGATCAGTTGCGCGGCAAGGGTGACCGCCAATGTTTCGCGAAGGAGGCGCGGCATAAAAAGCATTCGATCGGATAGACCTGAATAAAAAAGCAAAATGCTTGCTACAGAACCAAAACTGAGCAAGAAACCCGTATCAAAGAGAAGTTGAGGATTCCATCCGAGAAAAAGGCAGGCTGTCAATCCGAGCACGGAGAGCACATCTGTTTCGCGGTTGAAGAGTTCGGAAGATAAGTAGAGACAGATCATAAAGGCGGCTCGGGCGGTGGAGACCCGTGCGCCCGCCATGAAGGTGAAGAAGAGCACCCCGATGATAAGCGCGACATTGCGCGGGCGCCGCGGCACGCGCAAAACTTGCAGCAGCAATCCCAAGCTCAATGTAATGATCGCAACATGGAGCCCGGACACAGACAAGACATGGGCAGTGCCGGCACATACGAACTGATCGTATTCTGCCGCCGTGATGTTGCTGCGCTCGCCGAGCCATACGCCTAAGACAAAAGGGAAAGCATCTTCAGGAACGATGGTTTTCAATTGATCGTGCTGCCATTGTCGGAGTCGTGCCGCCCAATATCGAAATGAATAGGGGGACGCTTCTGCTATAAGGAAGACCGCGTTTCCGCTAGCACTTACGCTGGAATATATCTGTCGCGAACGGCTGTAATCTTCGGTGCCCCGCATGCCGTGATTGACTACGCCAAGGTGGGGGCTCAGACGGCCCGATACGCGCAGTGTCATTCCGGGAAATACAGGGCCGGAAGGTCGTGTCCAACGTACCCGTGTCCGCCCTTTTATAGGCGCGCTTTCCCCTCCACGGTGGACGCTATGAACATCCATGACAAACTGCGTATACTCCTGTTTGGGTTCAAAGGTGGAACTGCTGACCACGACCCCTTCAAACTCTTGTCGTACCCGCATTTCGCCAAGTGCATAGCGGCTTAATGGGTCGCCCTCTTTATTTTGCATATAGAATCCGTAACGTGTCGCGCCGAAGGCGAAGAAGAGAAGCGCCAAAATGAGATGGCTTTTCCTCGGAATTCGCAGCGGTAAAAGGAAGAAGCTTAGGGGCGCGATGATGAAAAGAAAGGTGAGCCATAGGGGGAAATCGGGGAGGCAGGCAGCAACACAGATGCCGATACATAGCCAGAGCAGTATCCAAACCCAGTGCCGATTCAGCAGCTGCATGGACACAAATCCGGTAGAAGCCTCATCTCTTTTCATAAAAACGCGCCTGCTACAAAATCAATAAAAATAATGTGGATTATCCTACGGGAAAGCGTGTTGGGATTCAAGACGAAGATTTATCCGGCTTGGCGCCGCCCGTGTTATAATCGCTTCATTCAACCTCCCCGGAGAGAACACCCCAATGTCTTTATCGCTCTATATTCTTAGCTTACTCGGCTACACAGGCGCCTTCCTATTTTACGGCCGTTTTTATTTGCAATGGCTGGTTTCTGAAGTGCGCCGTGAAAGCGTGATGCCCCGCGCCTTTTGGTATATGAGTATGGCAGGCTCTGTTTTTTTGCTGCTCTACGGTGTCTTTGTACTAAACTCTCCCCTCGGCGCGTTGAGTCATTGTTTTAACAGCGTCATTTATGCGCGCAACATGGTTCATATTTGGCGGCGCGAAGGGAACTTGTCGAAGCGCCAATCGCTCCTGTTCCAATCCGCTGTCGCTGTGTTTGTGGGCATAGGCTCTTTGCTGGTGCTCTATACGCTCTTCAAAGAATACGACGCCTCGAAAGAGGAGGCGCTCAGCGTACAATTGACAAATTGGATTTGGATCGCTGTGGGCGTATTCGGTCAAGCTTTGTTTGCGCTGCGCTTTTTTATTCAGTGGATCGTCACGGAGATTCGAAAGGAGAGCGTCATTCCCGCTAGTTTTTGGTACCTGAGCGTTGCCGCCTCTTTGCTCATGATTTGTTCTCACGGACAGCGTCATGAATGGTTGTATACCGTTGGTATTGCGTCGACACTTCTGGTGTATTTTCGCAACATTTATTGGATACGCCGGGGCGCAGTGCCGCCATCGTCGGAATAAAGCGCACTCATGGAGGGGATGGTGCAGTCTTTGCTGAAAATGACCACGCCGCCGTTTTAAGCTTTGGGGGATAATCCTTTGCCGTAATGGAACACAGCGATATTCTCTTCATGCACTTTTTTAGGCAAATTATTTTTGATGGCATTTTCCCAGACGGCATCTTCGAAAGGCAGGTGGATGCTTAACAAGCCGAGGAGGGCGATATTACAATTTCTTTCGGTAATGGGGATGGAGGGATCGGTGTCAAAATCACTGAGTTTTTCGAGCCCTTCTTTGAGATCACCTACAGTAAAAAAGCGCTCGGCCCTGTCTGTATGGTAGCGGTTATTTTCCACCTGGTCGGGATGCAGGATGAGTACATAATCTGCCTCACCGGTGGGCACCATGGGACTGTACACCTTTTTGCCAAACCGGATGTCGCTGGAGACGCTTCCGCCCCGTTGACTCATGCCGTGAATTTCGCCTTGCTTCACGTCCAATCCCGAACGAAATGCGGTTTCCGCCAAGATGTTGGCGGCGCGGATGACGCCCTGCCCGCCTAAACCTGCAATGACAATGTTGGTAATGGTGTTGATATCAGTCATATTATGATTCCGTAGCCAGTAGGTATTGTTTCAGTTTAGGTTCTGCGAGGCGGCAGACTTTTCGTAGAACAAGAAAGCTTAATTCATCTTTGGCAAGACTTTCGCGGAAGGCTTTTTCAAAGCCGCTCGTATTATGAATTACATGGACATTGGGCACGCCCATGGCACGCGCCACATCTTCAATTAGAATTTGATTGGTTTGGTTATGATCTAAGGTGCGCCCGGTGCCGGGGTGTTCCTGCATACCCGTCATGGCAGTGGTGCCGTTGTCGAGAACCACCACGACATGACCTGTCTTCGGCGGGTTATAGACCATTTCCGCAATGCCTGTGAGTCCGCTGTGCATGAAGGTGCTGTCACCGATCACGCTGACCACGCGCCTGGCTTCCGCGTCGGGAAGGACGTGGCGCATTCCCAAGCCCACGCCGATGCTTGCGCCCATACATACACAGGAATCTTGCGTTTCAAATGGCGGCAACACGCTCAAGGTATAGCATCCGATGTCCCCGGAAATGATGCAGTCGAATTTTTTCATGACCGCGAAAGCCATGCGATGGGGACAGCCAGAACAGAGTTCAGGAGGTTTGCCTTTGGGCAAAGCCGCTTCTTCGCTCGTGTCATTCGCCAAAATGCGGCGTACCCGCGGTATGTTCAGCTCACCGAAACGGTATTGTTCGGGCTTGCTTTCGCATTCAATGCCTGCTGCACGTATGGCATCCGCCATGTAGGGATCGCCTTCTTCAATGACAATGCAGCGCTTCACCGAGTTCCGAAATTCGCGGATTAATTCGACGGGCAGTGGATAGGTCATCCCCAGTTTCAAAACTTTTGCGTGAGGGGCTGCTTCGCGTACGTGTTGAAAAGAAACCCCGGCGGTCACAATGCCCAAATCTGCATCGCCATCGACGATCTTATTCAAGGGGGTGCTCTCATTCCATGCCAAGATAGCGTTCATTTTTTCGCGCATACGTTTATGGGCAGGCCGTGCATAGGCGGGGATCATCACATAGGCTGCTCTGTCGCGTACGAAATGGGGTGATTCAGTAGGGGGCTGCGGCGCGCGGGGCTTGACGATTCCCCGGGAGTGGCAAACACGGGTGGTCATTCGGAATAGAACCGGCAGTTTCCATTTTTCGGACAAGGTGAAGGCGTCAAAGAGAAAATCATAGGCTTCCTGCGCGTCGGCAGGCTCAAGCATCATCACGCTTGCCGCCACGGCATAGCGTCGATTGTCTTGTTCATTTTGACTGGAAGAGAGTCCGGGATCGTCAGCGGAAATTAATACTAAGCCGCCCTGCACGCCCGTATAGGCAACGGTAAACAAAGGATCAGCTGCCACATTCACGCCCACATGTTTCATGGTTATGAGGGCACGGGCGCCGCCGAAAGCAGCGCCGATTCCCACTTCCAACGCCACTTTTTCATTGGGCGCCCATTGCGCTTTTCCGCCTAAAAGAGAAAAATTCTCCAAGATCTCAGTGGAAGGGGTGCCGGGGTATCCTGTACCCAAAGCAACACTCAGATGGGTGGCAGCCCAGGCTACCGCTTGGTTACCACTTAATAAACGGGGGTTCAAATCACTGCTCATAATTGGCTCCCGTGGCATAGATGCACGATTGATTTTAGATTGATTATAACTCCTGACGGCGCGCTGTTTGCAGCACGCCGTCCGCCGGCGCATCAGCCGGGAAGTATAAAATTCTCAATAGTATATCTGAAATTTGAAATAAAACAGCAATCCGGACTTGATTGCAAGCAAATCCGGATTGACAATATCATCTGCTGTTCAGTTTTCACTGAACTTTATTTGTAGGGTATACGTACCGCTTCGGAGCGTGTAGCTTATATCATTCAATTTATGCTCTTATTATATGACACCTTGCGCGACCATGGCCCGTGCGACTTTAAGAAATCCGGCGATATTTGCGCCTTTCATGTAATTGATATAACCGTCGCTTTCGGTTCCATATTTCAAGCATTGCTCATGAATGTTGCGCATGATTTGTTTCAGTTTGTTGTTCACATCTTCGGCAGACCAAGATAAGTGCATGGCATTTTGGGTCATTTCAAGACCGGAAATCGCTACACCGCCTGCATTCACCGCTTTGCCGGGGCCAAAGAATACTTTGTTCTTAATAAAGAGATCCACGGCTTCGGCTGTGCATCCCATATTTGACACTTCGGCAACAAATTTTACTTTGTTGGCAATGATCTTCTCGGCGTCTTCTTTATTTAATTCATTTTGCGTGGCGCAGGGCATGACAATATCCACTTTTAATTCCCAAGGCTTTTTACCCGGGTGGAAGGTGGCGCCGAATTTCTCCGCATAGGGAGCAACGACATCATTTCGTGAATCCCGCAGGGCAACCATGAAATCAATTTTTTCTCCCGATACGCCCGCTTCATCGTAGATGTAGCCGTCAGGCCCGGATATAGACACCACTTTAGCGCCCAATTCCTTTGCTTTCAAGGCGGCGCCCCATGCGACAAGACCGAAACCGGATAGGGCGATTGTTTTGCCCGCCACTGTATCGTTCCGATTTTCGAGGGCATTCTTGAGGAAGTACATAGCGCCGAAGCCCGTCGCTTCCGGACGGATCACCGATCCGCCAAACTCCAAGCCTTTGCCGGTGAAACTACCTGTATTGGCACGGGCCAATTTGCGATACATACCATACATATAACCGATTTCCCGTGCGCCGACACCAATATCTCCGGCAGGTACATCGGTTCGTTCGCCGATATGACGCCACAGTTCCAACATAAAGCTTTGGCAGAAGCGCATGATTTCTACGTCTGATTTGCCGCGGGGATCGAAATCAGAACCCCCTTTACCGCCGCCCATGGGCAGCGTGGTCAGGGCATTTTTAAAGGTTTGTTCGAAGCCCAAAAATTTTAAAATGGAAAGGTTGACAGAGGGATGGAAGCGAATGCCGCCTTTATAGGGCCCAATAGCATTGTTGAAATGAATGCGATAGCCCAGATTGACATGAATTTCATTTTGGTCATCCATCCACGGAATTTTGAAGGTGAATATGCGGTCGGGCTCTACGATTCTTTCCGCTATTTTAGCTTTTTCAAATTCGGGGTGTTCATTATAGACCGATTCAATACTGGTCAACACTTCATAAACTGCCTGCAAATATTCGGTTTCGCCGGCGTGCTTCGCCTCTAAATGGTGGAGTATCTTTTTTGCGTCCATATTCGTAGCTTCTCTAAGTCGGGGTCAGGGTTATCTTAATCCAACTTGGGGTACACCTTTGCGCCCTAGGTTGGATTACAAGTCGTTTTTTGGTATCGCCCTACACACAAGACAGGTAAATACAGATATCGTTTCGCTTGGCGGTGATAGGCTGTTTTTCAAATGTGCGTACAGCGCTTTAGTGTGTGGACGGACTCTACTCCTGATGGAGTGGTCGGACTGGAGAAAAGTGTACTGAGTACACTTTTTTCACGCTTTTGCCAAACCGAAAAGTGGCATTCCCCGGTGGGCACACCCAGGAAAGCCCGCCGATGCAAGGATACCATAACCAAGCGCAGTTGTGCAATCTTTCCGTGCTGATGGGGCGGCGCTTGGATTCAAGTTCTAATTGCAAGCAGACGTTGTTGTCGTATTTCGTTGAAGACTTCGTTTGGTGTTCGGTATAGGAGGCACTTTCTTGGTCTGTTGTTTATTTGTTCGGTGATATTGTCAATCTG
>JAAYJI010000147.1 GCA_012523015.1 Candidatus Hydrogenedentota bacterium | reverse complement strand
TTTCTTTTACCGAAGAACGCTACGCAAGCGGGATCAGCCCTGAATTACGTGCTATCGTAGAAGCCTATGCAGAAGGGATCACCCATTACGCGGCGCTCCATCCCGATCATATGCCTTATTTGCGCTTACCTGTTACCGGCAAGGACATCATCGCCGGGGGCATGATCAAAGCCCCGTTTTTCTATGAGCTTCAGCGCAGTTTAGAAGAAATGATGAGCAATTCCGACATTCAACTTGACGAGGCCGGAATCCTTGCACTGGAAACCTTGAAAAACAATCCTTTCAGTCACGACATGCCTATCGGATCCAATGCGTGGGCAGTTGGTCCCGCACGCAGCGCCGACGGCGCCACCCGAATCGCTATCAATTCTCATATGCCGTGGGATGGTCAACTCACTTGGTATGAAGCCCATGTACACAGTGAGGAAGGTTGGGACGTCATTGGCGCCACCTTCCCCGGCGGCCCTTTCATTTTCAAAGGACATAACGCGAACATGGGATGGTGCCACACCATCAACCGCCCCGGTCTTGCCGATATCTATGAATTAACATTGAATCCTGACGATCCCGATCAATATGAATTTGACGGCGAATGGCGTTTTTTGGAAAAGCAAAATGCCGCCATATGGATTCAGGTATGGAAGACCATAAGCTTTCCTGTTTTCCCGGAGCTCCTGTGGTCCGTTCATGGTCCCGCTATCCGTATGGGCGAAAAAGCCTATGCCCTCCGTTTTGTCGGTTATGGAGACGTGGATATATTGGAGCAGTGGCGCTTCATGAATAAGGCGCAAAATCTCGATGAATTCTTGGCAGCCATGAACAGGCTGACTATGTTGTCTTTCAACACCCTATACGCCGATCGTGACGGGAATCTTTTTTACGCCTATGCCGGCAAAATTCCTAAGCGTTCCAATAATTACGATTGGACAAAACTCGTGCCCGGCAATACCTCACAAACACTATGGACAGATTATTACGCTTTTGCTGATCTGCCCCAGGTATTGAATCCGCCCTCCGCCTTTATACAAAGCTGCAACAGCAGTCCTTTTCATACGACAGTCGGCGAAGGCAATCCGGTAGAAGAATCATTCCCCGCGCCCATGCGAATAGAAAAACATTATACGAACCGGAGCCTGCGCGCGCTGACCCTTTACGGCGGCGATGATGCAATCACAAAAGAAGAATTTTTCACCTACAAATATGACAAAGAATATGATCCTGAATCGGAGATTGGTCTTTGGCTGCAAGAAATTAAAAATGCAGCCGAGCCCGAAGATCCTCAAATGCGCAGCGCTTGGGAAATCCTGCAAGCCTGGGATCGTAAAGGAACCGGAGAAAGCACAGGCGCAACCCTCGTCATGCTGGCGAACGAATTACCTATGGACAAAGAGGCGCCGCCCGAATATTCGAAACCCATGAAACAGCTTTACACAGCGGTGATGTATTTGCTCAACACCCGTGGGCGTATTGATGTGCCGTGGTCGGAAATGCTTCGTCTTAAGCGCGGTTCCCTAGATCTTCCCCTCGCCGGTTGTCCCGATTGTTTACGCGCCTTTGATCTGGGGCTGCAGGAAGATGGCCACTTCGCTCCTACGAACGGCGATTGCTTTTTCCAAATGGTCGAATGGGACGCCGACGGCACGATGCGTTCACAAAGTATCCATCAATACGGCAGCGCCACTTCCGACGCCGATTCGCCTCACTACGCCGATCAGGCGCCTCTTTTTGTTGCCGAACAAATGCGGCCCACCCTCTATTATGAGGAGGATATCCGCGCCCATCTGCTTTTGGAATATTATCCCGGAGAGTTCGTTGATCCTTGGTACAAGCATACCGAGCCCAAGCAGACAGAACCATGACTCGAAGCATAGTGCTGCAAAAAGGCAAAGACTACAGCAAGGCTTCTTAAGCTTGTAAGCCGTTTAAATATTCTTTCAATAACGCTTCCGCCATGGGATAAGGCAGGCATTCAAGTACAGTATTGATCATCACCATGGAATCGGGTAAAGCGCCATCGCTTACGCCGCCCATGGCAAGAATAGCATCCTGTGCATTTTCCGGATCATTGGCAATCAAAAGATTGATCTGTTGCCGAACCGTCTCCACATCAATATGGTCAGCACTATTTTTGACAACGGTCACCGCCTCCCGAAGATCTTGCAGCAAGGCTTCCGTAAAACTCACCGAACTGTGATTGACCGTTAAATGCAAGTTGTACGGAGAGTAGGGCGTAGAAAATTGTGGCTGCACATACCAGCCGCGCCTACCCATTTCTTCCGCCACTTGAAAGAGGTTGACCGTGTCCGACGCAAAGGAAAAGAGACACATATCCGGTTTTCCCAGCACACGGAGCTCCGGAATATCGTTAATACCCGCCACCAATTTGTCGGTGGCTCCTTGGGTTTCCCGCACAATGCACTCGTAGCCGTCGCGGCCCAATTTATTCAAAGTCGCCCAAGATCCCGCCATAGGTCCCGCCGTCTTGCTGCTCATGATCGTGGGATTGATCAAGGCGTAGGAGGTTGTTTGGAGACACGCGAAGTATTGGTATTTGCGGTAATTTTTATCCCGGTACAGGATGACCGATGCGTTTTTGGGCGCATAACCAAATTTGTGCATGTCCGCGGAAATACTGGTCACGCCGGGCACAGAAAAATCAAAGTCGGGCAAGGGATATCCCATTTCACGCATCAAAGAAAGATGGATGCCGCCGACACAAGCATCCACATGGCACCAAAGATTATGCCCTTGCGCGAGGGCGGCAATTTCTTGCACAGGATCGATCACGCCCTGCGCATAGCCCGGCGCCGACGCCACCAACACAAGCGTATTGGGCGTAATGCTCTTTGCCATGGCATCCACATTGGCGCGGAAATTCGTGGAATCATAGTCCACAACAACCGGCTTAATATCAAAATAAGCGCAGGCTTTATGAAAGGCTGGGTGGGCGGTCAAGGGCAAGATCATTTCCGGCGCTTTAATCTCAGGACGCGTAGCACGCGCCCAATCGCGTGCCGTTTTCATAGCCAATAAAATGCTCTCTGTCCCGCCGGAAGTCATGTTACCTACAACAGCCTCGTCGCCGCGCAACAAATGAATGATCATCCGAACCACCTCACGTTCCAGACGCATGACGCTTGGGAAGGTGGTAAAATCGAGCCCGCTCTCGCAAAGATACATCATGTAAGCATCTTGCGCGGTGTCCAAGACCTCCTCGCCGGGATCATAGACATAAGCCATAACCCGCCCGGAATGCCAAGGCAGATCGTTTTCTTTGTACTGCTTTAATTGCTCCATAATGGAGGCTTTGCTGCGGCCCAAATCCGGAATATGCATGGCATCTCTCCTAAAGGTAGACTATATTTTGAGACAAGACATTTGTCTTCTAATCATCTCAAAAAATCCGATAGCAACACCTTTACGAGGGCTGTTGATATCAGCATTTAACCATATAATGAGCTTCAGCCAAGCGCGTAACAGATTGAACCTGTTCATCAATCCACGCCTCGTCATAGCCTAATTCTTCCGCCATCAAAGCCGCCACCTTCGGCGCCATGGCAACTGAGGCATGAGCATTCAGGAACAAAGCTCTGGAGCGCCTTCCTAAAAAGTCTTCCACCGTACGCGCCGCCTCCTCACGCACCGCCCAGAGTACTTCACCGGCTTGTATATCAAGATCAGGATGAAGAAGCGCTTCCAGATCCGCATTTTCTGCGCGAAGAGCCTTCACCTTTTCCCAATCACTTCCATAAGAAGCTAAATTACTTTGTTCAATAGTATCCTTCGTATAGCCGTGAATAGGCAGCTCCCGCGTTGTGCAAGGCTGGGTTTCCAGCTCCGCCACGACGGCAGCCTGATCCACCGTATCCTCCGCCATCTTTCTATAAGTGGTCCATTTCCCGCCAGTAATGGTTACCAATCCGCTATTGGAAATGTGTAAGGTGTGGTCGCGCGATAAGGAGGCCGTCTTGCTTTCGCCCTGAACCGCAACAAGCGGACGAATGCCAACAAAGACACTGCGCACATCAGCGGCATCAGGCCCTTTCGTCAAGTACCGGCCCATATGGGTCAATATGAATTCGATTTCATCGTCAAAGGCGCGCGGCTCCAAGTCTACCGTATCAATGGAGGTGTCGGTGGTGCCTACGACCGTATGATTTTTCCATGGAATGGCAAAGAGCACGCGCCCATCGTCCGTGTGCGGAACCATGATCGCTGTATCGCCGGGCAGAAACGAACGATCAAAAGTAATATGGATCCCTTGACTTGGGCTGATAATGGGCGGCGCCTCTGGTACATCCATTTTCCGAATGGTGTCCGTAAATACACCGGTGGCATTAATAACGGCACGCCCTTTCACGCGGTACTCCTGCCCCGTTTCCTGATCAACCGCCACCACCCCGCAAACCACGTCATTTTCTTTGATCAACTCTTTGACGCCCACATAATTTAATAAGACCGCGCCCTTCTCTTCAGCTGTCTGCGCCATATTAATTAAAAGTCGGGTATCATCAAATTGACCATCATAATAGATGACGCCGCCGCGCAAGCCTTCCGTCTCAATCGTAGGAATTTGTTCCACAGTTTTTTTAACGGACAGATTGCGTGAATGACCGAAGCCATATTTTCCCGCAAGAAAATCATAGACCCGCAGACCAATCCCATAAAACGGAGCTTCCCACCAACTATAATTCGGCACGATAAACGCGAGATCATGAACGAGATGGGGCGCGTTGTTGCGCATGATTCCCCGTTCACGCAAGGCGTCCAACACCAACGAAACATTGCCCTGCTGCAGGTAACGAACCCCGCCATGAACCAATTTGGTGCTTCGGCTTGAGGTGCCTTTTCCAAAGTCATGGGCCTCCAACAGAATCACGCGATAGCCCCGTGCAGCCGCATCAACAGCAACACCAACACCGGTTGCGCCACCTCCAATAATAATGAAATCCCAAAGGGTGCTGCTGTCTTCAATAGCCGCAATCATCGAATCTCGTTTAAGCATAGGTCACTCTCCTAAATCAAGCTTGGTTCCTACGACGTCTCTGCACTCTTTATAACGTACTGTCTACCCCTTTTCCAAATTTAAATTCGACGAGCACAGAAAGGTATAGCGTGGGAAAGCCTGAGTACTGCAAAGGAGACCGGTATTGGTGAGAACAGAGCGGCTTTTGAGGAAGGTTTTTCTCAGCCTAAGCGAAGGCATCGAAGCAGCCCAAGCCAAGGGCCGGGGCAACCAAAGGAAGGTGAGCTAAGACGGAAATGAGGCGTGTCTAAACCGACCCTTTATTCTATGGGATCAACGCTGAATCCAATACTCTGAACCCAAGTCACGGGCTTGTCCGTAATCTCGGGGCTGTACTGGATACCGTAGCTATCCAATAAAGTGCCTTCCGCCAATTGGAGATCGACCAAGGCTTTTTCATAGGCAATACGGGCGTGCAGTTCCTGCACTGCGCAGCCGTCAAATCTTCCTGAACGCGGAGCACCAGATAACTGGTCGTGATCCCGATCTTCAGGCGCCGCTCTTCTGCGTTGACGTTCGCCTCTTGGAATCGTTTCGCCTGGAGTGTACTTTCAACCAAAGCTTGGTTCGCTAAAACATTCCGTGCCGCATGATGAACACGCATCATTAATGCCATCTGCATTTGTTTGCGCCGTTCTTCTGCCTGCCGTTTATTGATGCGTGCCCGTTGATAGGCGCCTCTGCCCATGCGGTTGCCAATGGGAACCGAAGCTTGGAAGCCAATACTAAAGGCCTCATCCTGCCCTTCCAAGATACCCGTGAGCGTGCGGCCCATTTGGTTGCTTCGACCGCCGCGCGCATAGGAGCCGACAAGATCAAACTGGGGCAGCATATCATTGCGCGCCTTTTCCTCTTCCATCAAGGCATTGACAATCTCTAAATCAGACATCTCATTTTCCGGGCGCAGTGTCAAGGCGAGCTGTACGCTTTCATCCAGATTTTCGTCGTAGTTGCCGCGATCGAACTTCTCTTTAGACTCAGGATTTGGCCGGTCTACAGGCAAGAGTGTAATCTTAGAGAAGCGCCCGGCTTCCTCAAGGTTCAGCAAAAGCTTCAGCAAATCGCTCACATCAGAAATTCGGGAGTAGGCTTGGATCAGTTCAGATTGACGCATGGCAACGCCTGCCTTGGCTTGAAGGACATCAATGTCCGCTGCAGTCCCAATGTCACGCCTCGTTTCGCTAATTTTCATCAGCCGTTCCGCATTCCTAAGCGCTTCCTCCTGAACGCGGGTCCCTTCCATAGCGGCAACAAGATCCCAATAGGTTTTGATGGTATCCGATACTTTATTCAGCACCGTAAGGCGTGCCTGTGCTTCTGAGATTTTCCGCAGATTTTCTCCCGAGCGAATACGAATCCGATTGATATCTCTGCCCCAGCCGCGAAGCAGCGGCTGCGTCAAGGTCAATCCCAAGGTCGCATTATATTCCGCCTGATAATTGCCGAAAGTACCTCTTTCCCAGCTGGACGCGAGCAAAAGCGCATATTGCGTGCCATAGTGTAGTTTGCCCGCAAGGGAACTCTCAGAAATAATCTTTTGAGAATCGACAACAGAATAGCCAAACGTACCTAGAAAACTCACGAAGCTGCGCACCGTCTGGTCGAGAGAGGTCGTCGAATCACTGTAGCTCATCTTTTTCGATAAGATGGGATCAAATTCGCCGGTAGCAGCATAGGTTTCCGCCGCGGCCTTTTCCGGATCAAAGCCTGCAATAATAATGTCCGGGTTGTGTAGGAGTGCAATTTGGATCGCATCGGCCAAAGATAGGCGCAGTACGTCGGTTTCGGAAGGACGGTCTAAAGCTGAGCGGAGGGCACTTAAATCGATGAGGTCTTCCGAGATGGCATCCTTAAGAGTCGTTTCATAAGGCGGATTTTCCTCCGGAATAATAACGGTGCTTGGAGAAGCGCTTGCCTCTGCAGCATCGGTACCCTTTAGTATCAAAAGATCCGCCCCATCGGGGGGAGACGCCTCTTCTTCACCCGCTAAGTCAACAAGAATCGCTTCTTCCTCGGAAAGGATCGATTCATCCGATTCAACCGTTGAAGCAATACCGACCATAAGCGATAAACCTAAAAGCAGCCCAATAATCCACCCTGATTTTCTCATATCCTGATCCTGTTCTATTGCAACGTTCATTTCTGATTGAGATACAGGTGCACAACCGCAACTTAAGGTTGCTGCTGTTGATCGCTCCGCAAATTGTTCATATCGACCCCGGAGCGTTCCATAGCCTGGTTTTGAACTTGTTGTGCGCGCGCAGTAAAGAGCCGGTGTAATTCTGCCAAAAACTCGGAGAACAACGCCTGCTCATCGTTACTAAGATTACCCTGCATCTTTTCGCGCAACATGCCGATCATTTCGATCATCTCACGCGCTTGATCGAGATCCACCACGGCCTGTCCCTGACCGCCGATAAGACCCAGACTATACATAGCCTGGGACCCCAGCATTTTCAGGAGCCCATCTAAATAGGGATTGATGCCGTCTGTCCCTTCCGACGCAGTGCCGGCATCAGTATCGGGGGAAGACGCACCGTCCACGGGCGTCTCCCCACCGTTCTTTTTTAACGCTGCAGATTCTCGTTCGCGCTGAACGCGCGCCTTCCAATCTTCATCCACATAGAAATTGGTTTTAATATCCGACATGGCATTGTACCTTTATACAACGAGGATGATCGTCGAAAACACAGAATCGCGACTCGACTGCAAAAATACGTTCAGAATCAATTATTTGTTCTTATGCCGATCCTGCCTCGAACGTTTTTTGCGCTTATGTTTATTAATTTTTGCCTTGCGTACTTTACGACCACCAGCCACGGGCTAAACCTCCTTAGTCATGCGGTTGTTACCGCTGTCTCTATTAGACTGTATACCATTAAGGAACAGTTATTCAAACCATTCCGGACGAACATGATCATAACGAACCAGCTCATGATCCTCAAAATAAAGGGCTATCTCGCGGGCAGCCGTTTCGACGCTGTCCGAGGCGTGAATCAAATTCTTTTGATTACTCAAGCCAAAATCCCCTCGAATAGTGCCGGTGCCGGCTTCAAGACAGTTGGTAGCACCATTCATTTTACGGATCTGCTGCACCACATCCTTACCTTCCCAGACCATTTGAACGCTTGGCCCGGAGGTGATGAATGCGGCCAGTCCCTCGTAAAAAGGTTTACCAACATGTTCTTTATAGTGCGCTTCCGCCTGAGCCTGGCTTAAGATTTGCATTTTAAGCGCGACCAATTTGAAGCCGCGACGCTCAAAGCGGCGTATAATCTCGCCGACCAATGCGCGTCCGACTGCGTCGGGCTTAATCATGACAAAACTTTGTTCCATCAAAGACATTACCTTTACTAAAGATATACGAGGGGGGAACGTACTCTAAACGAGGAGGACAATCCGAAACTACCGAATAGGATGAATATAAACGTGGAAAAACCAAAGATATTTCTCTTCGGAAATTTGGATTTCGCCTATACTATAGCAAATATACGAGGGGATTCGCAAAAATTCCTTCCCCCAAAAAGCCGGAGCGGATATGAGTCCAAAACCTTCTGCCGCGACCGACCGGTTCATCCCGTCCACCGCACTCCGATCCCACCCATCCCGTCCATCCCGTCCATCCTGTCCATCCAGTCCATCCCGTCCATCCCGTCCATCCCGTCCATCCCGTCCATTACCGGCTGATGCCGTCTTGCCCCTGCGGCGCACACACAAAAGTCTCGGCTGCCCAACAAACACAACCATTACCGCTTTATCCACAGGCGAGATAACCGGCTCATAATTGAATAAGCCATTCCTACTCATTTATAGTGTGATCACGCATTAACTATATGGTGGAGAATGTGGGTTTATGTTTGCGCCAAATCGTCTTCTATCTGTTAAAGAACAATGGCTGATCATTGGGTTAACTACGGCAATACTAATCGGAGTAGTCACCGTATATTTCATAAATGAGCGGGATCACAAACAAAGCGACGAAGCCTTTGTAACAAATGAACAGCCCGCAAAATCACTGCCCCTTTTGCATGAAAAACCCGTTTCTGCCCTGCCCGAAAAAACCACCAAAACAGCCCCAGTAACACCCCTTTCCCCACCGGCGGCTAAACCTCCGGAAAATGTCGCTCCACAAACCCTTCCCCCGCCCAACGAAGAGCCCCAAACAACACCGGCTCCTAAGCTTGGCGTTGCCGTCATGGGCGCAGTAAAGAACCCCGGACTCTATTGGCTTCACGCCGATGCACGCCTCGTAGATTTAATTGAAATGGCAGGCGGAGCCACAGAATGGGCCGATTTATCTACCTTGGCGCTAAGCGCCCCCGTGATTGATGAAAGTACCTTGACTGTCCCCAAACGCACCGTGTTGATTCAAGAAGGAAATAGCCTGCGCGCACGACGGGGCCGAGAAGAAAAAGTTTTTAATCCGCCTCAGTATCTGAAATATTATCACATGGCACGACTGGGCGTACCTGCCTCTGCTCCTCCTGTCAGTAATGCAGGCCAACCAAGAACGGCACAACAAAACGCCGCATCGACAAAGGGCGGATCCATCAATTTAAATCTGGCTACACAGGCACAGTTAGAAGAATTGCCTGGAATAGGGGTCGTTCTAGCCGGAGCCATTATTGCGGAACGGGAACGTCAACCTTTCGCTTCGGTAGACGATCTGCGGCGCGTACCTGGAATAGGCGAAAAACGGCTAAATACTATCCGCGCCTTGGTGAGCGCCCCTTAGATCCATGGGCACGCCGACAATGAGCCTTTTTTCCTTTCTAACTTTCCCGAGAAATCAGATGAATTTGACACCCGCATCGTGTATCCTTACACTGAACATAGAATAAGATTAAGATTTCACCTTTTGCTTCCCACCTATAAAGATTATAAAGGGCTACGCTCATGAACTTTTCGCCTGAACTTCAGCCAACACCCAAGGCGCCCGGTGACTGGTTTGAGGCGCTGATTCGCTTGGCACAGTTTTTACGCTCACCCGAAGGATGCCCCTGGGACCGAGAACAAGGTACCCGCCAATTCGCAACCTTCGCCAAAGAAGAGGCAGAAGAATTATGTGATGCCCTCGACGAACAGGATAACCGGCACGCGGAAGAGGAGTTTGGAGACTGTTTCTTTACCTTGGTCAATTGCATGGTTGCCGCAGAAGAAGAGGGCCGATTCACCATAAATTCTGCACTCGAAAGAGCCTATCAAAAAATGATTCGACGCCATGAACATGTCTTTCGAAGTGACCGAGCAATGACCC
>JAAYJI010000146.1 GCA_012523015.1 Candidatus Hydrogenedentota bacterium | reverse complement strand
GCACAGACTACAGGAGCCGGGGCACAAACAACAGGTTTGGCACAGACTACAGGAGCCGGGGCACAAACAACAGGTTTGGCACAGACTACAGGATCCGGGGCACAAACAACGGGTTTGGCACAGACTACGGGGGGACTGCAACAAGGAGCAGCGACAACACACTCAGCACTAGCCATTCCTGCAAGCAAAAAGATACACAACCCTACGACCGCAACATACTTTTTCATAGACACGTCCTCCTTTCCAAGGAATTGGATTTGACGGGTAGGAACTGCGCTCCACTAAGCACCCAACTTAGCTTGATGCATTCCGTGAAATCCCGTCAGTTACTTACTGAAACCGTTTAAAGTCTCTTGCTCCAAACGATATCAAGCCCAAGATAAGTATCCGATTCAAATACTGTCTACTAAACATTTTTATTTCGAAATTCATTTCAATAAAATGTATTTTTTGTTATTCCGGTTTCATTCGCAAGTTTTAGTAGTAATATCTGATAAACTGGTTATATACGAATGAGGAGTGTTTTTTCAAATATTTTCCTTTAGATTATATAAATATTTTCTACAATCATATCCAGTCTTATTTAGTTTTGATAACACTATATTGGTGTTCCTATGAATATTAAGTATATTTTACCTGTATCCAGGATCGATATGACGTGAACCCGGTACACGGCCTTTTCGCTTCCTAGCTTCCGTGGGAGAAGTAGATTAAGGTTCAAATTTGAGGGGAGGGGGAATCATGTGATCGTGTTGGAACTGTTATACAGCTTCCATTTTAAATCGGAATGGATAATGGCAAAGATGAGCAGCACTCTTTCTGCAGCTATTTCTAAAGATAATTGGCCGCAAGCGATATGATTGCTTTTAGGGTCATTGCCCTTTGAAGCAAGCAGACAATTTTTAATCTAATCACCGTGGGGAGTAGGCTCTTAAGACTCTGTGCTTTCGGTGATCGATACCGATGCTTTCATGCCGTCAATTTCAACGGAACGCTCGCCGGCGGTCGATTCATTATCATAAGCCCAGTGCGTAGCGAGCACTTCTCCCGCAATGGTCTTTTCAAAACGTTGCAGGGCTTCTTTCAAACTTCCTTCGGCGATTGAAATACGGATTCCTATGCGTGCATCGTAAGGCAGTTTGTGTTCTTTGCGTAAATCTTGGATGTACCGTATAAACTCGCGTGCCCATCCTTCTTGACGAAGCTCTTCAGTAATCGTGGTGGTTAATACAACGACCATGGATTGACCTTGAGCGGCGGCGAAACCTTCGCGTGCTTGCAGACGCACGTCCACTTCTTTTTCAGATAGTTCAATAGGAGCCCCCTCAAGCATCACTTCAATGGATCCTGTTTCCTGCAATTGCGCAAACAGCGCAGCGCCGTCACTCTTGGCGAGGATCTGGGCTATTTGTTTTACCTTGGCACCGAAACGAGGGCCCATCAATTTGAAATTTGGCTTAACTTCATAAGCCACGTAGGTTTCCGGGTTATCTGCAAATTCAAGAGATTTAATATTCAATTCCTCTAGAAGGAGGGCGGCATTAGCATTCAGAACCTCGCGCAGCACGGGATTGGCAACGATAATACGGCACAGGCCCAAAGGCTGCCGCACTTTAATATTCTCATTGCGTCTGGCGCTGAGTCCAAGGTTTACTGCCTCGCGAACGGCGGTCATGGCGTGAATAAGTGCGCTGTCCACCTGTTCAGACGTTGATTGGGGGAAGGGGGCAAGATGCACGCTTATGGGAGCCGCTTTCAGGGGCCGTACCAAATTCTTCCACGTCAGATCGGCAAAAAAGGGTGTGAAGGGAGCCATGAGCTGTGAGAATTTCAAGAGACATTCATACAACGTCCAGTAGGCATCGGCTTTGTCTTGGGTCCATTCACTTGCCCAAAAGCGTGCGCGGCTGCGGCGCACGTACCAGTTGGACAAGGCTTCCAAAAAGACTGCCAGTTCACGGGTGGCGGGATAGGATTCGTAGTTGTCCAAGGCTTGCGTACATTCCAAGCTGACACGATTCAGTTCGCTGATAATCCAACGGTCCAATTCGCCGCGTTTTTCGATAGCTTGAAATGGGGGCAAGGGGGCGGAGGATTGATCCGCAGTTGTGGCGGATGGATTACAGCCCAGTTCTTGCAAGAGCGATGCAGGAGCGCCGACAGGCGTGAAATGGTCTAGATTCGCGTAGATGACAAAGAAACTGTAGACGTTGTACCAACGGAGCATCATTTCTCGTTGCGCCTCTTCCACGTTGCGTTCTGCGAGACGGTTGGCATTGGTGGGCGGATTCTTTGCCATGAGACTCCAGCGCAGTGCATCGGCGCTGTATTTATCGAAGAGCTCTGTGGGGTCTTTGTAGTTTTTCAGGCGTTTCGATAATTTAAGTCCGTCTTCCCCATGCACCAATCCCAAACAAATGCAGTTCCTGAAGGGGCGGGGAAGAGGATCATCAAAGACCATGGTGCTGATCGCCAGCAAAGCATAAAACCAGCCGCGGGTCTGGTCAATGCCTTCGCTGATGAAGTCTGCCGGGAAATTGGCTTTTAACAAAGCCTCTGATCCCGGAACATGAGGATATCCCCACTGTGCAAAAGGCATGGCTCCCGAATCGTACCACACGTCAATAACTTCGCTGACCCGTCTCATACGCGCTTCAGGATCTTTGGGGCTGCGGTAGCTGATGGCATCGATATAAGGTTTATGTACTTTTAAATGCTCGCTCAGTTCAGGATGTTTCTTCTTGGCTTCTGCCCAAACTTCTGTTCCCTGCACATCGTCCTTCGCGAGCAATTCATCGTAGGAAGCGATACATTCTTGGTAGCCTGTTTTTTCACATACCCAAACGGGCAGCGGCGTTCCCCAATAGCGTTCTCGAGAGAGCGCCCAATCAACATTACCTTCCAGAAAGTTTCCAAAACGCCCATCTCGGATATGTTCAGGCTGCCATTTAATATGTTGGTTATTTTCAAGGAAAGCGTTTCGGAAATCAGAGGTGCGTATAAACCAGCTGCGCCGTGCATATTGAATCAAGGGATCTTGTTCTGCCCGCGGACAAAAGGGATAGGAGTGGCGCAGCTGTTCATGGCGCAGGATTAGACCGCGCTCTTTTAAAACACGAATAATGGCTTTATCAGCGTCTTTACAGAATTGTCCGGATAAAGGTGTGCCATCGTAGGGATCCACGTCGTTGACCCGCTCATCGAAGGTGCCATCCGGCTTGACGAAACAAAGGAATCCTATACCCTGTTCACGGCAGACGCGGTAGTCATCTTCACCGAAGGCAGGCGCAACATGGACAATGCCCGTACCGGTAGACAAATCTACAAAATCACCGGCGATGATAACCCAATGTTTGGAAGAGGCGTGTCCGGTAATTACATCTTCGGGCATGGCATAGTCAAAGAGCGGTTTGTATTGTAATCCGACCAGTTCCGCGCCTGAAAAATGGCGGATAATTTCGACCTCTTCGCCAAAATTATTAGCGACCAACGCCGAGGCAAGGATAAGATATTCCTCTTTGCCCTCATCGTCATTGTGCTTAATCATGACATATTCAATGTCGTCTCCGACACAGGCAGCGCAATTGCTGGACAAGGTCCAAGGCGTGGTGGTCCAGATCAAAAGGGAAACTTCTTTTCCTGCCATGTCCAACTTTTCTTTGGCTGTGTCATGCAAAGGCAACCGCACCGTAATCGCGGGATCATCGGTATCTCGATATCCTTCGCCCACTTCGCCGGCACTGAGCGCCGTGCCGCCTTGCGCCCACCACCAAACAACTTTATGTCCTTGATAGAGTAGTCCTTTATCAAAAAGTTGTTTGAGCGACCACCAAACACTTTCCACATACGATTGGACATAGGTCACATAGGCCTGGTCCATATCGACCCAAAAGCCAATGCGGTCGGTCATGTCTTCCCAGTCTTGCTGGTATCGAAACACCGATTCCAAGCATGCTCGATTGAACCGTTCTACCCCATATTCTTCGATCGCTGCTTTGCCGCCGTCAATGATGCCCAGTTCTTTGCATACTTCGATTTCCACGGGCAGCCCGTGTGTATCCCAGCCCGCTTTGCGTTCACAGAGAAAGCCGCGCATCGTTTTATAGCGTGTAAAAATATCTTTGGTTGTTCGGGTCAGGCAGTGCCCGGGATGAGGCAATCCGTTGGCTGTGGGCGGCCCTTCGTAAAAAACAAAAGGCGGCGCATCGCTTCGTTGGGCGAGGCTTTGATGGTAGATTTGTTCCTTTTTCCAAAAAGCAAGGACTTCCGCTTCTGCTGCGGCAAACGAAAAAGGACCGGATACTGCTTCAAATGCAGGCTTATTCATGATAGCGCTATTTCCTGGTTCATAAAAGACCGACAGCCCCTATACAAAAAAGGGGCTTCAGTTACACCTATATTTTATGGGGTTCTATTGGGAATGAGACATGGGGATACGCTCATTGTGTCCTATCAGCGGATAGAAATTCAACTGCATATCATTTTTTGATGCCGTAACTAGTGCCATTTGCCCGCGATGGATGCGCTGCATTTTGGACATTTCCCGTCCACGATACCGTTATACTGAACACGGAATCCGGCACGTTCCACCAGCAAGGTACCGCAGGAGGGACACCAGGTGTGTTCTTTTTCGCCGCCTCGTCCGCCTAAATTCCCGGCATATACATAATGTAATCCGGCGTCCTTGCCAATTTTCCACGCTTTATCCAGCAGTTCCGACGAGGTAGGCGGAACGTCTGTTTTTTTATAGGTCGGATAAAAGGCGGTGACGTGCCACGGCATATCGAGGGAAAGGGAAGCCAAAAAAGCGGCCATCTTTTTTAGTTCTTCTGCGCTGTCGTTGAAGCCGGGAACGACCAGCGTCACGATTTCCACCCAGAAGCCCAATTCCTGCAACCGGCTTATGGTTTCTAATACAGGTTTCAGGGAGCCGCCCACTTGTCTGTAGCCCTGTTCGGTGAAACATTTTAAATCCACCTTAAAAAGACTCATGAAGGGACGCAACACTTCCAACACCGTGGGGGTTGCATAACCGTTACTCACGAAACCGCATAATATGTCTTTATTGGCGACGCGCTCGAATATTTCGATTGCCCAATCTGCCGTAATCAAAGGTTCATTATAGGTGCTGATAAGGGATGCTGCTTTGGAGCGGATTGCCAAGGATTCGATTTCTGCGGCGGAACAGGGCTGAAATCCGGATAGGGCGTCGCTGTCGCGCAGCGTTTGACTGCTCAACCAATTTTGGCAAAAGTCGCAATGGAAATTGCAGCCTAACATGCCTAAAGATAAGGCATCACTTCCCGGCAGCACGTGATAAAAGGGTTTCTTTTCAATGGGATCGACTTGCAGCCCGGCCACGTATCCTGAAGGCACATATAACACGCCTTTACGATTGTAGCGGACGCGGCAAACGCCACGGCGGCCTTCGGAAATACGGCATTGATGGGCGCAAGCCAGACAGCGTACGCGAAGAGATTCCTCTTTTTGGTACAAGGCTTCATGACCCGGAACAGAAAAGTGATCGAGTTGTTGTTCTACTGATCCTTGATTGGAAGAAAAAGTTACCATATTAAATTACACCTATGGGACACGCTGCGAAGGAGCAAAGCGCAGGTATAAAAGCAGAGGTATCGACGTGTCCTGCTCTTATCATAAAGATTGACCGAGGGAGGGATCAATATAGGACTATGGCGCGTTCACCCATTTTGATAGGGGACTTCTCCTTTGGGTTGCTTTGCGCAAGGGTGGAAAGAGAAGAACCGGCAGTACGCTATTTCACTAAAGGCTCAATATCCATCCATTTTCGTTGATGCCAACTTGCCATCCCCAATTCTGCCAATTGAATTCCTTTTGCGCCTTCGAGCAAGTTCCAGCGGAAAGCATCACCGGCGACCACGTGTTTTAAGAAGAGCTCCCACTGCGCCTTAAAAGCATTCGTGTACTGTTCTTGCTCAAATACTTTTTTCCAGTTGTCTTGGTAATGAATTTGTTGGCCTGTATCGGGATTCCAAACATGGCACGGCGTATCCGCTGCCGCTTGAACCCGACAATGGGTCAATCCTGCCACAGCGGATCCTTTTTCTCCATCCACATGAAGGACAAGCAAATCGTCGCGATGCACCCGTGTTGCCCAAGAGAAGTTAAATTGGCAAATGATCTCATTCATCGTCTTAATGGCGGCATAAGCTGCGTCATCAACATCGACGTCGAAAGGAGTGCCCGCCTCATCAATGCGTTTTTCAATGTGGGTGGCACCCAAACAGGAAATTGCTTGTACGTCGCCAAAAATATTATCGATTACATAGCGCCAATGGCAGAGCATATCGAGCATAATGCCGCCGCCATATTGTTTTTGGTAATTCCATGAAGGCCGTTGCATAGCGTGTTCTTTGCCGTCAAAGACCCAATAGCCAAATTCTGCGCGGACACTGTAAATGCGCCCAAAGAAATTGTCATCCACCAGGTGTTTCAATTTCATAAGTCCCGGCAGCCACAACTTATCCTGTACCACGCCGTGTTTAATTCCTGCTTCTTCTGCCAGTTGATACAAGGTCAAGGCATCTTGGGTATTTGTTGCGATGGGCTTTTCACAATACACATGTTTTCCCGCGGCAATAGCCTGTTTCACCGAATCTACGCGCATTTCGGTGGTGAGCGCATCAAAATAAAGGGGATAGGCGCTGTCACCGAGTACCTCATCTAAATCGGTGGTCCAAGGCAAATCTCCATAACGTTCTGAAAGGCTGCGTAATTTTTCTGCATTTCGCCCGACAAGAATGGGTTCCGGAAGAATACGTCTGCCGTCTGACAAGCCGAGCCCGCCTTCCTTTCGAATTGCCATGATGGAGCGTTCCAGATGCTGGTTGGTTCCCATGCGGCCGGTGACGCCGTTCATAATGATGCCCAGATGAATAGTTTCCATAATCTTTACCTCCACAATGTAATGCGCCTGCATGGCGTCCATGTTTAAAGCTACTGTTTTACCAGAGATAGGCCATACCAGTAAAATGAATGGTCACGATCCATTTCTTTTTTTGCTAAATAAGCGTGTTGGAAGAGGGACATCGTGTCACCTGCCCGAATCCCTTTATAAAAGGCAGAAAAGAAAGCATTGCGCCGGAGCTGCGTCTTTTCCGGATCGATCACAAGGACGGAGGCTGCCCCGGCGTAGCGAAAAAGTTCCGGGACTAGCGTCAACAATGCCGGGTCAGGTGCCGGACTATCCTGAGCGAATGCCCAATCCAGCACAACAAGCCGTGCCGGCAACTTCATAGCAACAAGACGATACAAAGGCAAGCGGCGTTCTTCCGAACCATCTCCAAAAAGCAGTTCGCATTGCATCAAGTCCGGAGAGGATTGATACAAGGTACAGCCCAAATGCAGAATTTCATTGGATTGTATATCGCTTATAATTTTCGGCAAAACAAGCGCGTCTCCTGTCAAAGCGCGTATTGCATTGTCATCATCCTCTTCTTCGAAAAGGTCTGCGCTCATCTCTTCTCTACCTTGGACATAGCGTATCGTTGAATTTTTGTTTGTGGTGTCTGATGGCACAGGGGTCAGCGAAGAACCGACGTGGATGTCTACAGACGCATCATAGCCTTGAAAAAGGGAGGCGATGAAAGGTAGAAAACGCGAATCACCACCGACCATGATTGTTTTCGTCAATAGGTCTGAAAAGGGCGGTTCCTCTATGACGGATCGAAGACCTCGTCCCGATTCAAGGGCTCCATCATGGTCGTTTGAGACTAAAGGAGCATGTAGATTCTTTTCGTTAATATCCATCAGGTCTCCGAAGAAACTGTCAGGCGTGATACCCAACAAAACGCTGCCCCACGGATCACTAAAAAAGACTACATAGGCAGTATTATCATCCAAGGCATTTTGCATTTCTTGCAGGGTCATCGGCGCGCGGCTTTGCTTATTGGGAAGTTGAAAGTCAGGTAGTTGAATTGTTTTTTCCAGCCACCCAATCCGTTCATGACTCTCTTTTAAACGAGCTTCTATCGTGGCTGCAGCTTCCCGGTCGTCAACCAAATTCGCTTTTGCCAATTGACCTTCCAGCATAGATATCCTCGCTGTACAGGCGTATATTTCACTGCTTGCATTGGAGCGTCTTTCTTCATTCATCAGTACTTTTGCAGGCAGCTCGGCAAGATGATCCGAATAGCAGCGCTCCGTTAGCTCAAAGGCTTTTTCTTTATCGTCCAATGCCAGATAAGCGCGCAGCCTTGCAGTGGCAATCGCTTCCTGTATGAAGGTCTTCCCTTCTTCTTCGAAAAGGTGGATAGATACCTGAGACCGGGTTTGAGGAAGGACGTCAACGGCTTTTTCCACCCAGAGTAATGATTCAGAAGGATGGTCCTGTTTGGTGAGGATATAAGCCAATTCCAGATAGATTTCTGCTAGCCTTTGTTTATCAGTTAGGTATTGGGATTGTTCAAAATAAGGCAGCGCCATTTCTAGTAAAATACGTGCCCCGGCATAATCTCCTTCTTCAGCGCGGCACCGTCCTTCTCCATACACCGCCTCGGCCACAGAAAATTCGTTGATCGGTCCCTGCCACGGCACTTCTTTCAGATTACTTTCTCGTAACGTTGACACAGTCGGCTCACTGAGCGGCAGAAAGGCGCATTGCGTCTCGAGCAGCCGCCCTTGCGTATAGCGTTGGTAAACGACATCTTTTGTTTCAAGGGCAGTCTTTAAGCTGGCTTTCCAATAGTCCGCAGAACGCTGCATATTCCTTTGGAATTCGTCGCTATTGTTTTCTGCTTTCTGACGCCATGCAATAGCCAGATATTGTTTTTGGCGCATGAGTTCCGAGCTAGCTTGAAGTTCTTGCAAGAACTGTTCCGCCTCCATTAAATAATCAATGGCAGGGTCAGGATCATCCATATACAGATATTGTATGGCTAATTCTTGATATAGCCATGCCAAGCGGCCGATAGCATCTTGGTTGTCTAATCCATAGTCGGGCGCCACAGCGAGGGCACGGGCGTATTCCTCTACTTGTTGGCGCACGCGTCGATGTTCCCGGTGACGTTGAGAAAAATCAAGATGTTGATCAAAGTTGTCCCAAGACGGCGTTTGATCTTTAAGTTTCGCCGTATACTGAACATAGTCATTCAGTTCGGAACGGACATTTTCCGGCGCCAGATCGCGCGCCTGTTCAATACTCGCCAAAGCCTCTTCATAATGCCCCAAAAGGCGTTGCGCATCTGACAGCCACCACCAATGATAATAATTGCTGTCATCCTGACTCACCAGAGATTTCAAAAGTTGAAGCGCCAACTCATAAGCGCCTGTTTCTTTGGCGGCGAACCCCGCGCGACTGGTAATTTCTTTGTCATCGCGCCTTAGGGTGAGGTAGTCTTGCAGCAGCGGCAGCGCTTTCTCGTAGTCTTCCTTTTCGTAGGCGGCCATAGCACTTTCGCGTAAGGCTTGCCCTTCCATTTGATCCGTCAACACGGGGGAATTTTCTGCGTTTGTCGGAAGAGGGGCCGCGCCAAAACTGCCGGCACAGCACCATAACACTAGGCACGAAAAAAAAGCGTACTGTGCAAGAGAACGAAAGAGGCGCATAGAATGATCCTTAATGGTGAGCTCATATATCGGTCAAGCATACAGGGAAACGCAAAGGAGATCAATGAGAAAGCGACGAAATAAATGGGATAAAGAGATTCGATTAGCTAAACGGCCTAGGCAACAGCAGATTCTTCAAGAACAAAAAGTTCGCCATACCTTAGGGTGGAACAGTGGTTTTAAAATACAGGTCGGCGTTCTTTATAGTCACGAAAGCTCCAAAGTGTATGGCATTGAATTCTATCATGAACGGGTAGTGTAATGGGTGATGGGATCTTATTTTTTCAACGCCTTATGCTATCTTTTAAGGGTATCCCCTAAAAGCGATCAAATAGGAAAAGTAAACTTAAAGTCTAGCAGGCACGTGAGCGTCGATTTTGACCGCTTCTTTTTGTTCATTTCAGACGGCATTCTTTGACGCTGAATTAGCGCTGATGTTTAAAAATTCCATTCGTCGCTCATCTCCTGTAGAATAACAGAGATTTTGTGTATTTTTTTTGACCGGAAAGGATACTATTATGACATCTTAGATTGAACGACGGCGTTTTTTGCAAGTAAGTGGACTGAGCACCGGCTTTGCAGCCATGGGCGCTGCCCTTTCTCCTGCCACCCTTTCGGCAGCGGTTGCGTCTGCCTCCGAGCAATCTGCACTTAAACTGGGCATGGTCACCTACAACATGGGCAAAGATATGTCTGTAGATGAATTGATAGCCTTATGTCAGGCTACGGGGCTGGAGGGTGTGGAATTGCGCACCACCCATGCCCATGGCGTGGAGGTGTCTCTTTCGTCGGCGCAGCGTCTGGAGGTACGTAAAAAGTTTGAAGATGCCGGTATCGTGATTGCCGGACTCGGATCTGCCTTTGAATATCACGCGAAAGATGCTGACGAAGTCGAAAAGAATGTACGCGATTCCATTGCATATGCGAAACTTGCCGCCGATGTGGGTTCACCGGGTATCAAGGTACGACCCAACGGTATCCCCAAAGGCGAGGATCCGGAAATTACCTTGGAACGCATTGGTAAGGCTTGGGGTCGTGTTGCTGCTGCCGCCGCTGATGTGGGCGTTGAGGTTCGGATGGAAGTGCATGGCCCTGAACAAACGCGCGATTTAGCAAATATTGAAAAGATGCTCGGTTACGCGAACCATGCCAATGCGCGGGTATGCTGGAATTCTAACAGCAGCGATATGGATAATACCGGCAGTATACGCGCTAATTTTGAACGCGTTAAAGATGCCATCAGTGAAGTGCATATTACTGATATCGGCGTATACCAATACCCTTGGCAGGAACTGTTCACGCTCCTTCAGGAAATCGGCTATACTGGCTTCTGTCTGGCAGAGATTTCGGAAAACCCGGAGCCCGTCCGCTTCATGCGTTACTACAAAACCCTTTTTGATTTGTATACCGGCGCGTATCGTTATCCGAATGAGGAAGCGTACAAGCTGGGCTAGGCACAACTAGGCTCCCTATAGAGCAAAATCCCTTTTTATAAAAAACCATAGGAATACAAAGCAATGAATAACCCTATTCGTGTGACCGTTTGGAATGAAGGACTTCACGAGAAAGAATTGCCGCGCTGCCGGGAGATTTATCCCGACGGTATGGGCCGCGTCATCGGCGCCTATTTGGAAAAACAGCCAAGTATCGCCTCCGTTCACTGTTCAGAATTGAGTGACCCCGACCAAGGTTTAAGCGAAGCGATTTTGGACAATACCGACGTGCTGCTCTGGTGGGGCCATAAAGCCCATGATCAAGTCAGTGAAGAGAACGCGACTCGGGTTCAAAAACGAGTACAGCAAGGGATGGGGCTCATCGTGCTGCATTCGGGCCATATGTCCAAACCTTTTATGAAGTTGATGGGAACTGCCTGCAACCTGAAATGGCGGGAATATGGAGAGCATGGGGAGAAGGAACGGCTTTGGATCGTTGATCCTGCGCACCCCATCGCAGAAGGACTTCCCGAATATATCGAATTACCCGGTACGGAAATGTATGGGGAACCTTTCGGCATTCCACGCCCCGATCAATTGGTCTTTATCAGTTGGTTTCAAGGGGGTGAAGTGTTTCGCAGCGGCTGTTGCTGGCATCGCGAAGCCGGTAAAATATTTTATTTTCGCCCGGGCCACGAAACCTTTCCCATATTCCACAACGAATTGATTTTAAAAGTCATCTACAATGGGGTGCGCTGGGCAGCGCCTGTACGTATGGAGAAGGGCTATACCCAAGGTAATGTCGCGCCCTTGGAAAAAATGCCCGATGAATAAAGCTGCAAGGGGCATGTTATCGGGAATGAGAGACTGCGTCGCGCCATAAAGCGACTTCCGGTGAAGTGCTGCTTTATGACCTATACGTAGAGAGATGGAAAGAATATCAAGGAAGACAGTATGAGAAAATACGCGAAAGTGTTGGTGTTCTTGCTGTGTGTTGCTTGTGCCTCGCAAGATGGACTGGAGCGGACTGCCGTATCGAAAGAGACAGCCCCCCCGTCGCCCGCAAAAGCCGCCGTTGACACCTCGGAGCAGGAACGGAACAGTGCCTTGGAAAAACGTGCACTGTTGCCCAAGGGAAGTCTTATCATTGATATTTCGAATGTAGTCGGTCGTCATCTACCCTCTCGTATAGACCTGTTCAGCTATGAAGATGGCATTACCGTATCGCTGGATGTGCCGCAGGGAGTGTTGATCACGGAACAGCCTGTTGGCGCGTACCGCGCTTATGTAAATGTGTTGGAAGAGAGCGTTCCTATTTTAGTGGATATCCGCGACATTACTATCAACACGTCGCAGCCTGCCGATCTCGAACTGAACCTTTTGGAAGGCTCCGGAGGCTTGCTGCCCTTACGGGGCTTTGATTCCGATGGCGACCTCGCCCTTGACCGCGTCGAACTGGCTATGGGCACAGATCCCTACAATGCGGGCAGCATTCCCGGGCGTAAAGAACGTGTCTACGATACGCGGGTCCTCGACAAATCGACGCGCTGGTATTGCGGTGAATTGCACGCCTATTCCTCTTATGGAACAGGAACGGAAGATGTCGGCTCTTTAGTTAGGCGTGCGGAAAAAGCGCAGCTTGATTTTCTGGCGATTACCGATCGCAATACCTTAGCTGCTGCCGATGACCCCGCTTATACTTCCGATAGACTGGTCTGTCTGCCTGCTATGGAGTGGGGCAATGACGCCATGGGTGTGGCGTTGGTATATGGACCGCGCACCATTCCCGATTCTCCCGCGTCGGTGATGGCCGCCCAAGCCGAGTGTATTCGTGTGCAGGCGCAAGGCGGCGCTTGGGTTGTTGCCCATCCTGCTTTCCCGGGCAAGCCGTGGCAGTGGGGACTCAGTTTTGTAAATGCTGTCCAAGTTTGGTTCCGCGGCTGGCGCGAAGTGCCGCCCATGTCCTTGCATCATCTTGGGAACGACGCTAAAGAACGGATCAATGGTGAACTGATACACTCCATCGCTGCCGCCGCCGCTGCGGTCAACTATGGTGACTTATCGGCGAATGGTCAAGCAAATCTCTTTTACGACTATGAGCAAGTGCGCGGGTTGATGGCAGGTATTACAGGCGGGAGCGGCAGCGGCAACCCCAAAATTCCTTTGGGCCAGCCCTTGACCTATATTCACGCACGGGAGTTGTCGGTGCCCGCCTTGTTGGAAGGGCTTCGTCTGGGACGCACCTATGTGTCCAGCGGTCCTCATGGCCCTAAAATCTATTTTGGAGCCGACGTGTTGAGCGATGGTAAAACCGATGTGGGTATTGGCGGCATCATCCCCCTTGATGTGGAGGTGAGCTTCGAGGTTTCTGTCAAAGATGCTTTGGGCATGAAATTGCAGGTCATCGAGAACGGCCGGCCTATACGCACGATCCCTATCAACTCAAATGATACGGGCATCCGCTTCAAAAGAATCCCAACGACCGAAGCCGCTTTTCGGGTGCGCGTCATTAAACCGGCCGACCCCAAATCAAAAGGATTCGGTCCTCTTGAAGTGATGGCAATTACCAGCCCCATTTATGCCCGGGACATTACCGGCGAATTATTGTGGCGCAATCCAAATTTCGATCCTGATAAATCATGGGTGCGCATCCAAAGCGATGACATGGTCGATATTAATATGGATATGCCCCTTGATGGTTCCGCCAGTGCGCCCTTGAGCATTCCGCAGATCTAAGTGTTAAATAAAAGAAGGTACTGCTCCGTCGTAAAATGTTGCGCAGAGCCGGATACCTCGTTTCAGCCGCGCCGGCTTCACAAGTTTCTTTCCTGTGGTGATCGATAAAAAAACTACCGCAAATACGACGATTTGCGGCAGTGAATAAAGGGTCTGAAATTAGGGGATCATGTGCGGTACGGGGCTTTGAGACTCCAACCGTTTTTGTATTCGCGGTAGGCCCACTCATTGGCGATTTTGGTCGCGTCTCCATCGCCGCCCACAAACTTCTGAGAGGCATCGTCCCATTCGAGCATGGCGCCGCCGGAAATGGGGGCTTCATCAGGAAGTTCGCCATCTTTAAAGGAAGCGCCCGAAGCGAAGCGTGCGCCTGCTACATAAGCACAAGTACCCATATGGCATAGACGTGTCGTATTGTGGAGTACATCAATGTTGGATATGGGCATTTCACGGGATTTGATGCAATCGACGAAGTTCTGCCAGTGCGGCTCATTGAGTTGACCGCCCGAGGCTTTCTTCGCTTCACATCCGCCGTTGTTGGGGAAGGGAATGACTTCATAGCCGCCGCGATCCACACGAAGCAGACCTTTGGTTCCGTAAAATACAATACCGTGATCGCTTTGTGTGCCTTCAAGAAGCTGCGGATTCCAAACTCGATTACTGAAGGTGAGCAGATAGTCTTCAAATTCCCAGGCTACTTCGAGGGTGTCGGGAGTGGTGCGATTATCTTTAATGAGATATTTGCCGCCTTGCGCGGAAATTCGCTTCGGCTGCTTTTCTTCACCCATACCCCATAGGGCGATGTCGACCAAGTGCGCGCCCCAGTCGGTAATTTTACCGCCTGAATATTCGAGGAACCAACGGAAATTATAGATCCAGCGGTTCGTATTAAAGGGGCGGTGTTCAACCCAGCCTTGGTGAAAGTCCCAATCAATGCCGTAATCAGGCGCTTCATATTTGGCAAGATCATCCTCGCCCATACCGATGCCGTCAAGGTTGGTGCTGTCATGGGACCATGTCTCGACTCGCGCCACATCGCCGATGTACTTGTCCCAGACCAACTGTACAGCTTCTTGGAAATGGGCGCCGCTGCGCTGCATATTGCCGCCTTGGAAAACGACTTTGTTCCGTTTCACTGCATCAACCATAGCAGGTCCTTCGGCGATGCTGGTCGACAGCGGCTTCTCGCAATAAATATCTTTGCCTGCATCGGCAGCATGCAAGGTGCACAGGCAGTGCCAATGGTCGGAGGTGGCGATGACTACTGCGTCAATGTCTTTATTTTCCAGGAGCTCACGAAAATCTTTGTGCCGTGAAAATTCGGGAAATTTTTGGGATACCATCTGAGCGCCCCGTTCCAGATTTCGGCCGAAAAGGTCGCACAGCGCAATGGGCTGAATATCGTCACGTTGAAGAACAAAGCCCAAATTGGCGCGGCCCATACCGCCGGTACCAATATGACCGGTCAGAATCTTTTCATTGGCGCCCAGTATTGAGGCGGGAAGAATAGATTTATAGACTGATGCATGGGCGTTTTTGGCGGCAAAACCGACTAAGGCACCGGCACCGGCTGTTCGGATAAATGACCGGCGATCTATAGGGTGTTCCTGTTTTGTTTTCCCCGTGTGTTTTTCAACTTTGGACATTACAATGATTCTCCATGGTGGTGGTTAGGGTTTCAGTACGGAAAAAGGATTCCAAAAGACATCGCGCCATGAGTCGGCGTATATGTCAGACAAGCTACTATGGTACTGAATTTGGATTTAAGAGTCAATTTCAGATAATCTGACTGATCAGGCGGGCACGAGTGTGCCTTAGGAAAAGGGAATCGCAAAAATAATTCCTTTGAAATTTGCGTTGAAATAGCGAAATAAACCGGCGAAGCGCTGCGAATATCGAAATGAGACAAGAGTGACTGAAATTAAATTAGAACAACAGATTGTTTTCGTGCGCGCATGGCTGCAAAAGGCGCAACGCCTCCATGCCGAGCCGGAAAGGATGAGCGATCGAGATTTGCCGCCGGGCAGTAAAATCGATATTACTACATTTTTGGAGAGACAATATCAGCTTGCGCTGGAAGCTCGGGAAAATATAAAGAAAGCCATTGAGGCGTGCCGTTCTTCCCAAGAAGACACCATTGCTATTGCTTCCTATAGACGTCTGAAATTGGCCGAACATATTGAGAACGGGCAAATGGGAGCAAAAGAAGCCAATAAAAAAGCGTCGGAGCTGAGCGGCGACATCGACGCGGCGACATCCAAAAAACAACAATGCGATTTTTTACTTCAACAAATCCACAGTGAAGAACCATGTACCACCCCCAACCTGCCGCTATTTCAATATCCCTTGCGTTGGCGCGCATTGGGGGAAGAACAAGCAGCTGATCCGCCGTCAGGAAAAGAAGGGTCTGAAGTAAAATCTCGACCCAAAGATTCCGGCAAAGCTTTTTGGAACCGTCTGAGCTCTTCTGACAGAATCGCCGTGGTTGCGGCCATTTTGTTGAGTCTCTGCATCGTAACGGGCGGTTTTATGTATATGTATGTATGGGGTAAGATCACGCTGGAAGTTACGGCTTTGGATCGATACAACTATAGCGTGAGATGTATCAATACCTATGGAGAGGCGATCGCATTTCAAGCGCCTTATGACGGTGCCGCGCTTCCCCGAGAAACACCAACCGTCTATGGTTTGTCCGCCACCTTGATCACAAAAAAAGGTGAGAGAAAAGCCTTGCCGAGGGCGGTTTGGTATTACAAAGATTTGTCTGCCGACCTCTACGGCTCCATTTTCGCGCCCGCAGTGGATTTTGTCGAGTTGAATCTACAGCTTACTCCTGATGAGATTCCTGATGAAGGCGGGATCTTACGGCTTACTGTGTTCAAAGCTCCGAAGCGGTCGAAGACAACAGCAAGAATAGAAATTCCTCCCCGATCAGAAGACACCCCTTCTGTTCCTGACCTGCCTCCGGCCGATGACATTGAGGATGCGGAAGATTTGGAAGCCCTCCAAAATACAGCCTTGTGATGGCAACGCGTCGGAGCGCCTTCAAATTGATGGCGGCAGCCGGAGAAATGTCCACCTGTCATAGGCGCGCGGCACACCTTTTTCCAATTCGAATATTACAGAAACAGCGCCGCTGTATGTTATGCTCTGCATGAGCAAGGTGTCCCCAAGCACCTTCCGTCTTATCCCTCCCTATGCACGATAATTGGATACCATGTTATTACACACTGAAACCGGCATAAAAACGCTTTTCGGACCGCCGCCTTTACGGGTGGCGCTCGTCGCATTTCTGTTTAGTGCAGCGGGAACTGCAGCCATGATAGCAATGCCTTTCTTTGTCTTCAATCAATTGGGCCAAGGGGTGGTCGTGTCCGGTATCTATTCAGGCACGCAGGCTTTGGGCTATACTTTGTTCGCCTTGCTCTCGGCACCTTTTGTCGGGCGTGCCAAAAATGGGCTTCGTTGGGGCGTTATGGGTGTGACGGGATTCATGATACTTATTGGTGTCATGTCCTTTTCTCAAAATATCGTGCTTTGCGGTGTATTCTATGCCGGTGCCTTTTCTATCTCCGCTTTGGCATGGCCCTCCTTTCATTCTTGGGTAGGAACGGAGCCGGATCTGCAGCTGCGCGCCCGCTCTATGGGAAGGCTCAATGTGGGCTGGAGCACAGGCGGCGCAGCCGGTCCTTTCGTAGCCGGTCCTTTATATGAATATGATTATCGCTTTGCTTTTGCATTCGCCATCCTGCTTTGTCTTTTCTCTCTCTATCTGATCTTGACCATACCCAACGAGAAAGATTATTTCCAAAACAAGATAGTTGAAACCTCCTCAGAGCCGGCGGCCTATAATCAACGGAGTGAAGTTTTTCTCTGGTGCGCTTGGTGTGCCACGTTTACAGCCCATATCTGTGTGGGCGCAACGCGCTTTATCTACCCGAAAATTCTTGAAAATATCATTGATTCCGGCTCGTTGCGTTTCTTCATGGAGCAGGAGCCGCTCTATTGGCTCAATAGCGCGGCAGCAACCCGTTTTTCTTGGCTAATGTTTATTTGCGGTTTGGGAACTGCCGTGTTGTTTCTTGTGCTCGGCCGTTCAACGTGGTGGCATCATCGTTTTTCCCTGCTCGTAATTGCCCAGTTACTGACCGGTATTTCCATGTTTGTATTGGGCTTCACTTCCAGCCTGTTACTCATGCTTGTTGCTTTTTCCATCATTGGCGCGAATCTCGGGGTAGCCTTCTTTTCCAGTGTTTACTACGGCATGGCCAATGTATCGCTCAAGCATCGCCGTTCCTCGATTAATGAGGGTGTCGTGGGAGCGGGGGGTATTGTTGGAAGTTTCGGCTTTTCCTTTGCCGGCGCTGCATTGGGGCTGAAGATGCCCTTCTTGTGGATGCCCGTGTTCATGGTCGCTGTGATTTTCTTCCAATTACAATTGATCCGACTTAAAGAGAAGAACCATAAAATAGCCTGAACCGTGGTAACCGTGATGGAAGTTTCTGCGCCGTATACCTGTAAAGAACTTGTCTTTTGATCCGCCTAGGGGGTAGGATAGAAGCCCCCATGGAACATAAAGCAATCCCAACCCACAATCAGAACAATCTATGACCGAAGAACAAAGCATAGTAGAACCAACAGTAATACAAGGTGACAGCGAAGTTGAGACCCTGTCCGTTGACGGCCAGGAAAGCAGTTTCAGCATGGAAGCACTGCGCCTGGAATTGGATCAATTTGAAGGGCCTTTCGAATTGCTGCTCTATCTGATCAAAGAGCAGGAAATCGACATTTTCGATATTCCCATTGTTCAGGTAACAGAACAATATCTGCAGTTTTTGGATTTGTTGCGTATCGAACATTTGAATATTGCCGGCGACTTCTTGGTCATGGCAGCGACCTTAATCCAAATAAAATCCAGAATGATTTTGCCTATTGAAGCCGATCTCGAAGATAACGAGGATGATTTGGAGGAAGAGGATCCTCGCCTGGAACTGGTTGGAAAGCTTCTCGAATATCGTAAGTTCCGCGATCTCGCAAAATTGTTGGGGAATTACGAAGAAAAGCAGAGCGATATATTTACCAGACGCGTCAAAATTGCTTTCGAAGCCCTCGACGATGAAGAAGAAATCATTGACGTGAGTTTATACGATTTGATGAAATCGGTACGGGGCATGATTCGCTTTCTCATGGGACAGGCGCTCCATGAAATACAATTGGAAGGCGCATCTGTCGACGAAAAAATTACGCTCATCGAAGATTTATTGGAAAAACAAGAGAGTGTGACCTGGACCGAGCTTTGTCGACTGGGCAACACACGGATTGAGCATCTCTGTTCGCTCCTTGCCATACTGGAATTGTGCCGCATGCATCGGCTCCGCATCCATCAATATGATAGCTTCGGAGAAATACGTCTTTTCCTGCGTTCACCGGAAAATGAGCTCTCCCAACAGGAAGATTCCCATGCGCTTTCTCCGCTTCCTTCATAAATCGGAGCCCTTGTGGAAAAAAGCGGAGAAGCAGGCGGCACGGTACCTGCAACGTAAAGGCTACACCCTATTGCACCGCAATATGCGGCTGGGCCGCTACGAGGTGGACATCATTGTCCGTAAAGATGATGTTGTCGCTTTTGTTGAAGTCCGTTCTCGGGCAGCCGATTCCGTCACGACCCCTGAAGAGACCATCCAATACACGAAACGATCCCACCTCCGCGCTGCTATGCGCTATTATTTGGCGCAACACGAAGAGCCCGGAATCTATTATCGTTTTGACGTCATGGGTGTGGTTATCCTGCCCGATGGAAAAATGGAGCTCACCCATACGGAATCCGCTTTTACCTTGGATGAATGACAGGCGCAAAAACGAATGAAGGGGCGCGGAGAGCTATTGAATTTTGTGGGTGAAGCGGCGCTCAGACGAAAGCGAAGTGCTTACGATTTTTAGCCTTCGTCTCTTTCAGATATAATGAGCCTCACAATCAAATCCACCCTTACCCTAGAATACTAAGGAGAATGCGCCATGACTACCCAAGAACAATTCAGCTATGACGTCGAAGCGCCGCGAAATGGCGAAACCCTTTATTCTGTGGCGGAACCCACGGGCGAAGATATTGACGGATTTTATCAGCGCGCCCGAGAAGCGGCAGCACGCTTGCGCGCCATGAGCATACGGCAGCGGTTAAATGAATTAAAAAAAGTTCAACGCTACATCCTAAAGCATCGTGATGCCATTGCACAACAGATCTGCAATGAAACGGGCAAAACACTCAATGACGCTATGTTCACAGAGATCTTCCCCGCCTTGGATATAATTTCCTATTATGATAAGCACGCGGAAAAGATGCTTGCCGATAAAAAAACCTCTGTGCCTCTGATTCTTTTTGGGAAAAAGCCCCGCATCGTCTATGAGCCCATGGGCGTCGTATTGATTATTTCTCCGTGGAATTATCCCTTCAATCTGTCTATCCTTCCGTGGATCTGCGCCTTTGTTGCAGGGAATGCCGTTATTTTAAAACCTTCGAAAGAGACGCCCCTCAAAGGCTTGTTGGAGTCTATGATAGCCGAGAGCGGATTCATGGAAAATGCGCTGCAAATCTCCTATTCAAGCCGACGCACGGCGGACATGCTTATTGACGCGAAACCCGACAAAATTCATTTTACGGGCAGCGTCTCGGCCGGCAAAAAAATTATGGAGAAAGCGGCGCAGCTGCTCATCCCTGTGGAACTGGAATTGGGCGGCAAGGATGCCATGGTCGTTTTTGAAGATGTCAACATGGAACGGGTTATCAACGGCGCCCTCTGGGGAGCCTTTGGTAACTGTGGCCAGACCTGCACTTCCGTGGAACGCTTGTTTGTCCAAGAGTCCATATATGAGCGCTTCCTTACGTTGTTCAAGGAAAAGACCGAGAAGCTGCTTACACCCGAGCGCGCGGCAGAAGGCGACGATGAATTAAATCTGGCTATGTGCTATATGACCACCAAATTTCAAATCGAAGATATAGAAAAGCAATTGGAAGCGTCTACAGCCATGGGCGCGCGTATTATCACCGGTGGTCAACGGATGCCGGGAACCCAAGGTTTTCAACCCACCATTATTGTGGATGTCACCTCGGATATGCCCATACAAAAAGAAGAGAGTTTCGGACCCATTGTTACCGTGACGCCCTTTAAAGATGAGGAAGAAGCCTTGCGCCTTGCCAACGATTCCGTCTATGGACTTTCTTCCAGTGTATGGTCCGGCGATTTAAAACGAGCTTGGCGTGTTGCGAGAGGCTTAGAAGCGGGCAGCGTCTCCATCAACAACGTGTTGGCGACCCTTGCCAATGCCGCCTTGCCTTTTGGCGGTGTTAAAGACAGCGGATTCGGCCGGTATAAAGGTGAAATCGGATTGCACGCCTTTAGTAATATTAAATCGATCCAGGCCGATCCCAACAGCAGCCGCTTGGAAGGTTATTGGTATCCTTGGTCGCGCAAGAAATTCGAATTGTTCTCTGCCATTATGGACGCGAACTTCAGCGGTACCCTAACAGGGCTTTTTAAAACGCTCTATTACGGGTTGAAGCTGGAACTCTTATCTCGAAAAGAACGCCTCTAAGCCGGACGAGTCCACTCATTCATGATGACTTGTCGTTGTCGTACAGTCATAATGGAAGAGCAGTCTCGGTTCTCCTTAAGCAAAAGGGGAGACCCGTCGATTGCAGATCCTGTGACTAATCCCTAATGAGGATCTAAACCCTATTAAAGCGAAATGGAGTGCTTTCTATGCTCTCGTTTATATTGGTGTTGAGTTTTTCTACGGTATCATCGCTGAGCGGCTCGGATCTTTTTCTTAAAGCAGATCAAGCCCAACGGAGCGGCAATTATGAAACGGCTTCCCGCCTTTTTATGGAATGTTCCCAAAGTTCTGAAACGCTCGCCCCTTATGCTTTATCCCGCGCCGGTGAGGCGGCTGCGAAACAAGGCAAGGCACAGGAGGCAGCCGCTCTTTTCGGGCGTGTATTAAAAGAGTATCCCCAAGGGCCGTGGGTACGCTTGACCTATATGCGGCTCGGTCGCTTACATCAAAGCCTCAAAGATACTGAGAAAAGTTTCGTTTGTTTTCAACAGGTATTCAACGGAATTGAACCGCTTCCCTGGTTTTTAAACGGACTTCGCAAAACCTACGCAGAGACTGCCTTGGAACTGCCCCTGCACGTACAAGAAGGTTACGATTGGTTCCGTCATGTGGCTTCCACCACGATTTATACGGCTGAACGTACGGTGGCGGCACGGATGCTGATCAAGGCTCCCCGTCAGGAAGATCGGCTATGGGGGATTTATGGGCTTGTGCGCAGCGGTGAGCTGCAGGAGGGGCGCCGTGCACTTGAGGCGGAATCCTTAACGATGAAGGATAGTGATGGACGCACGGTCTCTTTGCAGAGCCTGGACGCGCAACTCATGGACGGGCAAAGAAATTTGTTGGAGTGGGCCGCTTCTTTAAAAGATAAGGCGCATCACAACAGGGATAATTTGGGGTTGCGCCTGTGGTTTATGCTGAGCCTTCGTGAACAGGCGAAAGCCGAACGTTTCGGCGCCGCCGAGGTACTGGCAGACCTATTGACCCATTTCTTTCCTGAAGGCAGAGATGCCGGCGATGGGTGGTGGCTATTGTCGGAACGTTATGAGAAACGAGCGGACTATTCGGCTGCGGATCGTATGTATCACGCTCTCGCCCGGCGATGCATTGATCATGTCCGTGCGCCTCGTTCTCTCTTTAATCTGGGGAATCGTGCACGCTTAAACAAAGAATATTCAACAGCGCTGGCTCTCTTCGCACAATTAAATGATGCCTTTCCCGGCGGCCAATTTGCCGCGGAAAGTTTGTATTGTTGTGCACAAATCGAAAAAGAACGGCGTGATGCCGCGGGCGAACTTCGTTATTTGAAGTTGGCTGCAGCCGTGGGTCCCGGTCATTATTTCGCCCATCGCGCTTATTATTTGCTGGGCGGAAAAGACAAATCTGTCGTCCTGCCGGATCGGAGATTACGGGTCGCCGGGACGGAAGATTTTATCGCTGCTCTGCCTTACGAAGAAGAGAAAGGCGTTGCCCTATCCTTTCTGATACAAGAAAATCCTATTTATGAACGTATCGTATTTTTTGGTATTCACGGGTTGGAAGAAGGGGAATGGGAATGTCTCGATTGCCTGCATACCATTCCTGATTCATTGAAAAAGGCGTGGTATCCTGTTCTCGCCGAGGCGGGGTTTGGGCATACTACGCTGCAGCATGCCGTCTCGGAACAATGGGGAATGGAAGGGGGAATCCCCTCACCGGAACGTCGGCGCCTTGAATACCCCTTGGCTTATTGGAATACCGTAAAGAAGACTGCTGACGACAACAAGGTTGATCCCTATCTCGTTCTTGCCATTGCCCGCCAAGAGAGCACCTTTCGCAGCGGTATTGTATCCAGCGCCGGCGCGACAGGCGTTTTGCAAATGATGCCTGCAACGGCGCGGTGGCTCGGAGACGTGGACGCGCGTATTACGGCGGGTCATGTAGCGAATTTAAAATCGCCTTTAAATTCCATTGCCCTTGGCACCGTGTATATACAGCGTATGCTGTCGCGATCCCAAGACAATGCCGTTTATGCCCTTGCCAGCTATAACGCCGGTCCGGGCAATTGTGACAAATGGAGAAAACAATTCCCGAATGTGTCCCTTGAATCCTTCATGGAAAAAATTCCTTTTTCAGAAACCAATGACTATGTGAAAAGAGTACTTGGCAACTACGGTGCTTATCATTCGCTGTATCCCGCGCCTAAGGCTGTGACTCCCGCTATTGCGCATACCCCATAAAAGCCTAAGCTGAAGACTGTTTGAAGCGCCGGTGTATAATACAAGGAAAAGGCTTTTTCTCGTCGTATTAAAAACAACGGAGCATCTATGAGATGAAAAAGATATTCTTTTTAATAGCCCTTACTGTCTGGATTGTCGGATATGGCGCCTTATTACCCGGTTGTTTTCAGACAGAGGAGGCACAGCCCAAAGCGCTTTTAAAGGCTTTGTCGAAGATCACTATAAGCGGGTGTGAAATTCGCAGGGTTGAAGGGGAAGGGGAGGCTGTGGAAGAAGAAGAACCAGATAAAGAAGGAGAGCGTGAAGAAGGAGAGCTTGCGGAAGGAGAGGCTGAAGAAGGGGAGCGTTTGCCTGATATACCCGAAGGTATGATTGCCCTTACTCCCGGTTCTTTTCTCATGGGCCGTGCCTATACAGATACGGGCGAGAACAGCGAGATCCCTGTCCATGAAGTTGTGCTTTCCCCTTACTACTTGGGTAAACATGAAGTGACCAACGGACAGTTTGCCGAGGTTCTCAACTTTGCGCTCAGCAAAGGCTATATTGAAGGGGTCAATGGCCGCGTTTACGACGGTAAGGCGCTCTACTTCAACAAGCATTATCTCGGCGATAGCTACGGGGGCAATTCATTCACGCCCATAGTCTACGAGGGCAAGCAATTTTCAGTACAGGAACGGCAGGGCTATGGAGGAAGTTTGTATGCTATGGAGGATCATCCTGTTGTTATGGTTTCTTGGTACGGTGCTGTTGCCTACTGCAACTGGCGCAGTGAGATGGAAGGGCTGCAGCCTTGTTACAATCTGAGAGACTGGAGCCGAAAATCGCCCTTGCCTGACGGGTACCGCCTGCCTACGGAAGCAGAATGGGAATGCGCTGCAGCGTGGGATGGTACTGTCCAGTGGCGCTATGGCTGTTCGAGCGATTCTCTGTCTCCGGTGCAGGCCAATTTTATGCTGGATGATTATGCGAATCCTCTGGGCTTGTACAATCAACCTTTTACCGCGCCTGTGGGCTGGTATGACGGCGTTCATTTAGCACTGGCGGGCCGTTCCGATATTAAAACAGAAGCGGCGGTAAGCCCTTCAGGTGCTTTTGATATGGCGGGCAATGTGTCGGAGTGGTGCCATGATTGGTATGCTTACGACTATTACGCACAAAGTCCGAAAAAGGATCCCGGCGGCCCTCAACAAGGGGCGGATCGTGTATTCCGCGGCGGCTCTTGGGCGAATCTGCCGGCGAATTGCCGCGCCGCCGTGCGTTTTCGCGGGGAGCCGGAATATGCGGAATATCATTTAGGCTTCCGTGTAGCGCGCAGCACAAAATGATTGTATTGCCCTGTCGTGGAAAGCCCTGAAGTGAAGCCCGGGGTCAGGGTGCAACAAAAGGAAGAACAGCACGATGACAGATGCAGTAAACCGCAGAAAGTTTATCGGAGCCACAGGCACGGCACTGAGTGTGGGACTTGGGATCGGCGCGACGGGGGATGCGGCAGCCCTAAAAAGCGGCTACCCTTCATTTCCCGCTGCAGGAGCCGTCTATGAGGATATCGCCGCATTGGTGGCGCAGACACCTTTCATTGACACCCACGAGCATCTCCCACCGGAGGCAGAGAGGATTAACCATAAAGACCAAGACCGTCACCCTGCCCCTGATTTTGGAATGCTTTTTAGTCACTACACCGATTCAGACCTGCAGGTATCCGGCATGGCGCATGAAGATTTCAAGCAACTGATCGGGCGAAGCCTAACACCTAAAGAAAAGTGGAAACTGGTGGCTCCTTGGTACGACCGATGCCGCCACACAGGGTATCAACGTTGTGTGCGTGAAAGTATACGCGCTCTTTACGACGAAGACGATATTTCCGAAAGTAATTGCGAGAAAATCAGCGAACAATTAAGCAAGGATATTCGCCCGGGATTCTATCGGCATATTCTCCGCCATGTTGCACACATTGAACATGCACACGTTAACGGACTGGAAAGTTCTGTATTTAGAGAATCGGAATCGGCTGATGACCTGATCAGTTTCGACCTCTGGACCGTTAGCATTTCATCAGGTTTAAAGTTGCGGACACTGCGCCGATATGCTGAAGGGGATCTTGTCACACTCGATCAGGCACATAAAACCATTGACCGTATTTTTGAGAAGTTTGGACCCAAAGCTATTGCCGTTAAAAATCAAAGTGCCTATGGCCGCCGCCTTGATTATGCCGCTGTCAGCGATGAAGACGCCGCCCCTTTGTTCCAACGATTGGCTCAAGACGAATCCTTGAACGGCACCGAGATGAAAGCCCTTCAAGATAACCTGTTTAGGCATGTCTTACACTGTGCAACCGCGTTTAACTTGCCTGTAAAACTGCACACCGGTTATTTCGCAGGTCATAATGTCATGGATCTTGCCCGAGTGCGGGAAAACTTGTGTGACATTGCCCGGCTCGCACAGGACTTCCCCAATACGATTTTTGTGCTTATGCATATTGCGTATCCGTATCAACATGAATTGATTGCCTTTTGCAAGCACTATGCCAATATATACGCGGATATGTGTTGGAGTTGGATCATTGATCCCGCGTCAGCATCCCGATTCTTAGGTGAATTTATGATGGCTGCTCCGGCGTGCAAACTCTTCACCTTCGGAGGCGATTATATTCCCGTGGAACTTGTGGCGGGCATGCGCGCATGGCAAGGCAGGGGATCTCCAGGGTAATTGCGCGACTCGTGGAGGAGAGATGGTTAGACGAATCGGATGTGCCGGCGCTGGTAGAACGGATCATGCGCGGGAACGCAAAAGAGGTCTTCGATCACGAACGGGTCTTGCGCGCCTACGCATAAACAGTGAAACAATGTCTTTGGAACCCTATGTGCAGCGGGTCAAATCGTCAAGCGTCCCTGAAATCGTGCCGAGAGGAGCATTCATGAAACGCAGAAAGGCTTGTAATAAGGAAGCAAAAAATGGGGCGTGACACACAAGAATTCAAGGCAAAACCGTATCAACAAATCAAGAGGCCTCGGCACGCAACGGGCGTGACAAGAAAAACAAACCACACACTATCAGGATTTCTAGTCTATATATGTACACCCGTTGAAAATCCTGTTTCTAGTCAAAGACAACACGGCCCTTATGAATCTCCCGAAATTTTGGAGTAATTCCATTTAAGAAATATTTGTATCGAATACTTATATTCAGGCTCGTCCACAAAATGGTGTACTCATCGGTGCATTCAAGATCCATTACAATTTCCCAATAGTTGTTGAGTCTGTGCCCCTATCCCGTGATCAAATCCAGTTTCCTTGTCCGAAGGGCAGACGCGAAACTCTCAGTATGCATGAACCAGTTTACGGGAAGCACACTAGGATGTCTTCTTTTTTTGGGATCGGTTACATTTCAACCTTGAATCCGCCACGGCGTCTATGCTGTTGCAACACTACCCCTTTATTTGATACACTAGCGCCAATATCGGGGCTG
>JAAYJI010000145.1 GCA_012523015.1 Candidatus Hydrogenedentota bacterium | reverse complement strand
TTCTTGCACCACTTCTACAGGCTCCGACTCCGGCCTTGTGTCAAGTGCAACTTCTTCCTCCGACACGGCTTCAGATACCGTTTCTATTTCCGGGAGCGCTTCCTCCTCAACAAGCGCTTCCTCCACTACGATTTCCTCCTCCGCTGCCTCTTCTTCAGCCGCATCAGGCAAGGGGGAATCCTCAGACAAAGAAAGGGTCGTTGGCGCACGGCGGGCAAAGATACTGCCGCCGTCGCTCGCACAGGAAGTGATGAGAATCATCAACGCCAACATTAATGTGACTCGGCAACCATAGCTATTCAGCGCTTTTTTTATCATGATAAAGCTTCCTTCGTTTAAGGCATCTCCACTCATCCGCCATTTCTTCAAAAAAACGTTAATCCTGTTAGTGGGAACAACGCCGTCTGCCTTAACTATTCCATACGGTTCTTTGTCTATTCTATCTCTTTTATGAGTTGCGGCACAGGCTTCGATCTCAGGATTTTTACGGGCATCTTTTTGTGCCGCACTATGGAGCGATTTATCCCGGCGGCTTTGAGAATATGCCAAAGTCTTGATATACTCTTCCTATAGAATAAATTGGGCTTCAGGATTCATCCGGGCAGGTATTTTCGGGATCATGGGTATCATGAATTTGGGCATTTATACCCCGTACTAAATCTCGAATTTTACCGCTCATAGAGTAAAGCTTATTGTTTTTCTATAAAACGATTTTCAATTGGGCAAACACAAAGGACGGTTTGAATGCAATTTGATCTCGTGTCAATAGGCGTTGTGTGCGCTGATATTATGGTGCGGCCTGTAGATGAGATGCCGAAACGAGGCACCCTCAAACTGGTTCCTCGTTTGGAAATGCATCTGGGAGGGCTTGCCGCCGTTACCGCCAGTATTTTCAGTCAATTGGGCGGTCGTGCCGCCTTCCTCGGCAGACTGGGAAAAGATGGTTTCGGTGATTATCTTCTTTCTGCACTGCAACGCAATAAAGTCAATGTAGACGGCGTAAAGCGCGTGAATAACATTCTTTCCTCCGCCACCGTAGTGCTTGTTGACGGAACAGGGGAACGCACCTTTTTGCATCACGTGGGCACCAATGCGGACACCTGCGAAGAAGACGCTGATTATGAGATGATCGGCGCCTCTCACTTGTTCCATTGGGGCGGACCCGCGATTATGCCGCGCTTGGATGGAGACCCCATGGGCCGCGTCTTTCAGCGCGCTCAAACCCTCGGTGTCATCACAAGCATGGACACCTGTTTTGATGGTAAAGGGATTTGGCTTCCCTTAATTGCCGCGTCGCTGCCCCATCTCGACATTATCTTTTCCAGCTTCGAAGAGGCGAGCCACTACACCGGCTGTCAGACGCCGGAAAGCATTGCTTCCTTCTACTTGGATCATGGCGTTAAAACTGCTGTGATCAAACTCGGCGCAGACGGCATCTACGCTCGGGATCAAAAAGAAACGGTTCAGCTGCCGGCGCACAAGGTTGACGTTGTCGACTCCACCGGCGCAGGCGACGCAAGCTGCGGTGGATTCCTTTATGGAAAACGACAAGGCTGGTCCCTGGAAAAATGTGTGCGGCTCGCCAATGCGGTGGGCGGGCTGACCGTGCAGCAAATGGGCGGCGCAGAAGCCATCACCGGCTTAGACGAAACCTTGGCATTTATGGAGACTTTGGCATGAGTGCATTACTAATTTGTATTGTCTTAGCCCTTTCCGGACAAAATCCCGGTACTGTCGTTATCAAGGAAGCAGAACTTGCACCGCCTCCGGGCATGAGCATGAGCGGCGCGCCTGTCACCACAGCGCCCGCACTGCCCAATGTTAAAGAAGAGCTGAACGCCGTTGAAGCCGAAGCGCGTCAACGCTACGACGAAGGTGCGCAAGAATTGCAATGGGAATATGATGAACACGGCAACCCCGTGGCGAGGTCTGTGAACCAAATGACGCCGGAGCCTGCCCTTCCGACACCAGCTCCGGTACCGGCGCCGACACCTGTGCAGACACCGGCACCCATGCCAACACAAAATCAAACACCGGCACCTGTTACCGAAGTGAGTCCTTCTCCTTCGACTTCTTACGGCACACAACCGGTGATGACCTTTTGGTTTGTCGTCCACAAATAACCTTTAACCAAGATGGAATTCCGATGAAATCCTCCTCCGGATCCTATATAGTTTTGTTCATAGCCCTTCTTCTTGCAGGAGCCGCATGGGCCGATTCGACGCAAAAGATGCGCGACCATGAGACGAACCGAGCAAACTTTAATAAAGGCTTGGCAACTCTCGTTCAATTGCGCGATACGCAACAGAGCTCCGAAATAAACAGCGATTCAGAATGGATCATTGCGGAAGCCCTTTCCATAGAAGAAGCCGTTGAACCAGTGAGCATCACCATTGCTAAGGACATCATTCAGGAAGCAGCTGATGAGCGGGAAGCGATGGAAGCGGCTGAAGTAGCGGAAGAAACGGAAACGGAAGCTAAAGAGCCCCAAGCTGTGAGCTCCGCAACCTTATACAGCTCGAAGTTAGGCCACCCCTCCCCCAATCCTCTTGAACAATTGGATAAACATGCACTCCAAAAAGCGCTGCTCCGACCCTTGGAGTTCGGTGAAATGAGTTTGGGATTTGAGCCGCCCGACTGGACGGAACCCCTGCGTGACATTAAGGCCGATTCTATGGTGGCCGATTTAACAACGGGCGAAACCGTATTAAACGACAATGTTCATTTGCGATTGGGTTCCATGCTCTTTGAATCCGATTCCTTTCGCTATTCCGAAACGGAAGGGCATTACCAAGCACAAGGACAGGTCCGTGTCTACCAACATGAATCCGAACTGACCGCAGACTCACTCACCTACACCACGCCCGAACAAGAGCTTGTAGAACGTTCCTTTATCTTGGAGCCGGGCCCGGACGAAGGAAGTTTTGCAAAACGGCGCTTGAGTATGGGCCGCCTTCTCGCGGAAAATCTGCACGTCGTAGAACCAACCCGTGAGTTGTACGCCGATTATGTGGATTACGACTTTGCCAAAGAGTGTGGAGAACTGCATAACGCGCGGGGGCTTGCCACTGTATTTTATTATGAAGCCGCCTATATCCAAATCAACAGCCACGAAGATGCGGTCATCAAAGATGCGTGGCTAACCACCTGCCCGAGACCGAACCCGCACTACCGCATTCACGTGAAAGAATTAACCTTAAAAGGCGCAGAAGAGGTTACCCTTCGTAAAGCACGCCTCTATCTGGGCCGTGTGAAAACACCCTTCTATATTCCCTTTTTCCGCAGCGGCGAAGATAGTCCCTATACCTTGGATTATGACGGCGGACGGCGCGCGGAATTGGGCTATTTCGCCAATGTAGGCACCCAGTTTGAGATCACCCCGGAAATCAGTGCCGGGCCGAGAATCATGCCCACAGAGAAAGAAGGTGTCGGTCTGGGAGGCGACCTATACTACGACTTTATGAACAAGCCCACCTCCCCCCTCTACCGCAGCAAAGGTGAGATCCACGGACTCCATACGACCAGTGACCGAGGTTATGGGCTCCTTCGTCATCGTTGGGAATATGACAAAGATCTGGTGTTGCGCATGGAAGCCGAACAATGGTCTGATGAGGATTTTTATAAAGACTTTTTCTACGAAGACTATCGCAACCGTACGGAGCCGCGCACTTTTGCCGACATCAGATACCGAACAGAAGACTTTATCGCAGCCGGTACGGCACGGGTGAATACCCACGGCTGGATCAACGAAGCAGAACAATTGCCGGAAGTAGCTTTCCACTTGATTGAGCGGCCCCTTGCCGAAAATTTCTACGTATCTTATGACACGCTCACCGGCTATAACCGACGCAAATGGCTGGATCAGGAAGGCGCACGGAGCCTGCATATCGCCAGGCTGACCTATGACTGGGAGCCCGCGAAAAGTCTCAATATTACCCCCTTCTATGAGGCGGCCGGAGCATGGTATCACCGCACCCTTGAGGGCAGCGAAGATGCAACACGCTTCTCGAACCATATGGGCGTGACTGCCCAGACCCGGATGCACAAAATTTATCCGGGAGCCTTAAGCTTTTCCGGATTCAAACATGTACTCGAACCTTCCGTCACCTATTCCTACCGAACGAGCCCGACCCTCGCTTCACAAAAGACACCCTTTTATGACAGCTATGACAACGTCTATGGACGAAGCCGCATCGAAACAAAAATCAATAATGTCATTTACGGGCGGGATGCGGAGACCAACGATGTGTGGCAGGTGGCCCGACTGACCTTATACCAAGGCAATGATTTCTGGAACGAAGTACGCAAAGCCGATGACTACGAATTTGAAGTGGACATTCGCCCCCGTTCCTGGTGGGGATTCCAGCTCATCGGCGAAAAACACAATGTGCGCGGCTTCATCGTTCCCGATGACGCGCCGCCCTTATACAAACGCTGGTTTTACCAAGGCTATGAACGCCTCTTCGACAGATCCTTTAACCACGAAGCAGAATACTGTAAGGCTATGAATGCCGACTTCTCCAGGTTGTTGACGCAGGTCTACTACGATAAGACCCCCTTGGGCGGTAAAGTATCCGGCCGTCTAGGATTCGCCTATACCGATACACGGGGTGAAATTTACAATCAAGAAATTTTGTACGGCATGGGCTATAAACTAAGTGATACTTGGGCAATCGGCTTCGAACATATCTACAATATCAAAGATAATTATATGCGCAACCAAACCTATGAAATTCGGCACGCCTTTGATTGTCTGGAAACGGCGCTCCGTTTCCGAGACCGCGAATCCGGATTTGATGTGAATGTGGAAGTCAGTTTGGTCGCATTCCCGGGCAATACCATCCGCTTCTAAAACTTCCCTTTAAGCGGAGTCCGGGATTTTGGTATGCTTGAAAAAAAGGAAACGATGATCCGCTCTTTGGAAATATATCGATTCACCAATAGGGACTGTGTGTTGCTCACGATGATGCATAAGGGGAGTGACGAAAAAATATAAAGCGCAACACCAAGGAGTATTCATGGAGAGAAGAGGATGAAGCAGCGACGCCATGACGGATGGGCAACCCGTTTCGGCCTGATCATGGCCATGGCCGGAAATGCCGTAGGGCTCGGCAACTTTTTGCGGTTCCCCGGAAAAGCGGCACAGTTCGGCGGCGCTTTTATGATCCCCTACTTATGCGCATTGACCTTATTGGGCATACCCCTCATGTGGATGGAATGGTCCATCGGCCGCTATGGCGGCGGATACGGTCATGGCAGTACGCCCGGCATGTTCCACCGCCTCTGGCGCCATCCCGCAGCCAAATACTTAGGTATTTTCGGCATACTCCTGCCCGCCATGGTCGGCGTCTATTACATTTACATTGAATCGTGGTCCCTTGGATACGCTTGGCAAACCATGACCGGCAGTTACTGGGGTCAAACAAGCCACGGCGAAATGAAAACCGTTTTTTCCAATTACCTTGGTATGAAGGATGGCTTCTTCGCGTTTAACCCCCAATCCTATCTGTTTTTTCTCATCACCTTTGCGGTCAACGTGATTGTCTTCAGCCGCGGCATCTCGCGGGGCATTGAAATTGTAGCGAAATATTGCATGCCCCTGCTCCTCTTTATTGGTATCATCCTTGCCATCCGCGTCTTGACGCTCCCCCCTATGGAGGGGCGCAGCATCGGCGTGGGACTGGGTCAGATTTGGCACATTGACGACTGGAGCACCCTTTTCTCTTCTGACGTGTGGATCGCAGCCACAGGGCAAGTCTTTTTCACGCTCAGCGTGGGGCTGGGCATGATTCACACCTACGCCAGTTATTTGAGAAAAAAACACGATATCGTCCTGAGCGGATTGAGCGCCTGCGCCACCAACGAATTCGCAGAAGTCATTTTGGGCGGGACCATTGCCATACCGGCAGCAGTCCTCTTTTTTGGTGTTGCCCAAGCGCAAACCATCGCACAGGAAGGAACCTTCTCCCTAGGCTTCTTTGCGCTGCCCGTCATATTCCAACAAATGCCTGCAGGACAGTTTTTCGGGACCCTGTGGTTTTTGCTTTTGTTCCTCGCAGGCTTAACCTCATCCATGGCCATGTTTACACCCCTCCTCGTTTTTCTGGAAGAAGAGCTACGGCTCACCCGCGAACAGGGCGTGAAATTCATCGCGGTAAGCGTGTTCATCATCATGCAGCCCGTCGTTTTGTTTATGCACCGCGGCGTACTCGACGAAATCGATTATTGGGTGGGCGACTTTGGGCTCGTACTCTTCGCCGCCATCGAAACCGTTATCTTTTCCTGGATCTTCGGCATGAGCAAAGGCTGGAAAGAAATGCACCTGGGCGCAGATCTTCGTGTGCCCCGCATCTTTTTCTACATCATGAAATACATCACCCCCACCTTCATGGCGCTTCTCTTAATCTGGTATGCCTACGATGGATTGTTGGCACGCTTGCTCATGAAAAATGTGGAAGCACAATCCCAACCCTACCTGTGGCTGGCACGGATCATGATTATCGGCACGGCATTGGCGCTCATCGCAGCCGTGCGCTATGCATGGCGCAACCATAACAGCACGCTTGATGACGAGCTCCCCACCGTCGAGGAGGAAGCATCATGACCACCCTATCGTGGCTCTTTATGGGTTCCATCTGGATCATTATCTTCGCACTGAACATCTTTTGTTTCCGACGCATGTTTTGGAAAAAACAGCCCTCGGAAGGCACCGACTCCAACGAAGAAATGATCCGTTAATCTCACACAGGCGCGACCATCTATCGCTCCCTAGCATTCTACACGCTTCCTATCAAAGCGCCGCTTGGAAACGATATTTTCCGGAGCCAATGTGAAAAGAAATACTTTCCGCATCGCTGCTCTCTTTCACAATGCCCACGCTATCTAGACTCTCGCCGCCTTCCATCACGCCGTCGGCATCCGATGTGGGAATACGCACAGTTGCCGTCGTATTGGCGGGTATGTCCACATCCAAAAAGAATTGTCCATCTTCAATCCGCCACGACGACAAGATGGTACCCCGTATGGACTGATACAGCATGGAGGCATTGGTCAACCCGCCGCCCGGTACCGGTTCAATGCGAATTCGTTTAAAGCCGGGGGTCTCCAAACGTATACCTGCAATTCGGCTGTACAGCCATTCTCCCACGGCACCAAAGGCATAGTGGTTGAAGGAATTCATCCTTGAATCGGAGAAGCCTTCGTCGGGGGTCCACCCGTTCCACCGTTCCCACATGGTCGTAGCGCCTTGGATCACCTGAAACAACCACGACGGATAATCCGTATTCATGAGCAAACTGTAAGCCACATCGTCATGTCCTGCCAAGCTCAGCGTGGGCAGCAGGCGCGGCGTTCCAATGAAGCCTGTCGCCAGATGACCATCGAAGCGCTCGATTTCTTTCAGATAATTTTCAGCCGCTTTTTCGCGTAAGTCTTCAGGGATCAGATCAAAAGCAAAAGCCAAGGCGTAACCGGTCTGACTGCTTTCCAGAATGCGGCCTTCCTCATCAACAAAATTATCGATAAAGGTTTGGCGTATCGTCTGATGGAGCGCCGCGTAGCGAGCCGCCTCTTCACGACGGCCGATAACATCTGCCATCTGCGACATGATATCTGCCAAATAGGCAAAATAGGCCGTGCAAATAACTTCATCTTTTGCGCCGCCGCCAAGGTTGAGCCAATCGCCGAAACCAAGGTCTTTACGGATATAATTGCTGCTCGTACTTTCCAAGAAATCCATGCCTTTTATAAGGCGGTCATAGTGGCGCTCAATAATACTCTTGTCACCATAAAACTGGTAGTAGAGCCAAGGGCAGATCATCGCAGCATCTCCCCACGCCACCGCTCCGCCCGAGAAAATAACGTCAGGAGCGACATGGGGAAAACTGCCGTTTTCCAATTGACCGTCCTCGATCAGATCGACGCGCCACTTATTAAAGACCGCGCCTATGCCCGCCGTATACAGGGCAGTGGGCATGAAGAATTGTGCGTCGCCGGTCCAGCCCAGCCGTTCATCACGCTGCGGACAATCGGTGGGAGCCTCCAGATAATTACCTTTCAATCCCCAGGCAATATTATGGGCAAGCTGGTTTAACAGCGGATTGGAACTTTCAAAATGCGCCGTAATCGGCACGTCAGCCTGCATCATGATGCCTGTAACCGCTTCGGGCGGCAGCGCAGCTTCCAGACCTCGAATTTCCACATAGCGAAAGCCATGAAAGGTGAAGGCAGGTTCCAGCACAACATCGCCGTCCTGAGCGAGCAGATAGGTATCTGCCGCCTGCGCACTGCGCAGCGCCTCCGTATAAACCATGCCGTTGTCTTGGAGCATTTCCGCATGGCGCACTTGAATGCGCTGATCCGCTTTTCCCGCCAGCTGAAGGCGTACCCAACCCACTATATTTTGACCCAGATCGTACACATAAACACCGGCTTCGGGTTCAGTGCAGCTTTGCGCCGTGAACCGTTCAAATTGGCGCACAGGCGCGCCGGGATAAGCTTCAAGGAGGGGCGGCACAATCTCAGGTTCCGCAAGCGTTACCGGCTCCCAAGAGGCATCATCAAAATCGACGCCGGTCCATCCCGGCGTGGAAAGGCGTAGATCATAGTTCTCCCCTTGCAAGAGATCTGCACCGCGAATCTCGCCGTAACTGCAGCGCCATTCGCCATCCGTGGGGATGCACTCACGCGTACCATCGGCGTATTCCAGTTCCAGCTGACCATATAATTTGGGGCGGGTGCCATAGAGTCCCGGGAATTTATGTCCAATATGACCGGCGTACCATCCGTTCGCCAAGCGCGCGCTTAACACGTTGGTCTCACCGCTGCGCAGCATCTCGCTCACATCGTAGGTGTGGTAATACAAGCGTTTCCGATAATCAGTCCAGCCCGGCGTGAAATAATCTGCGCTTATCCGCTTTCCGTTCAACCGGAAATCTGCAATACCCAAAGCCGTTACATATAGGACGGCACGGCGAAGCTCGGGCTTCGCTTCGAAACTGCGGCGCAGCTGCGCTACCGGCCTAAATTGCGCATGATGCACCACACTCTCTTCCCAAGGAGCCGAACGGAGAAGACCAATCTCAAAAGCATTGCGCCAGCTGCTGTCGTCAAATTCGGCAGCCAACCAATTCTTGCCGGGATCCTCATTGCTGCACTTCCAATCTTTTCCGGAATATAAATCAACGGTTGTGCCGTTGTTGCCCACGATGCGCAAAGCAGCAATCCAGCCTGCCGGTCCGTTTGTATTGTGCGCTTTTACCGCCAGCGTATTGCTGCCCGGTTTCAAAAATCCTTCCACCAAAAAAGGACGGATCCGCTTCCAATTATCGATCGTCCCTTCTCCTAAACCGACCTGAGCGCCGTTGATCCATAGTTCCGCGCTGTTGTCTACCGCCATGAAAAGACGGGCGCTGATAATACCCATGGAGGACGGCAATTCAAGGCTATAGCGGAACCAACAATCTCCCTCGGGCGCATTTTCATTCGGCTTCTCATCGGGATACCAGATCCATCGTGCCTGATCCACATTTGGCGCGCCGGCAATTTCTAAATCAACGAGATCCTCTTGCGAACCGCCAATCCATTGCGCCTGCCAATCTTCTTTTTCTAAGAGCCCCACACTGAAACGAGCGGGCGCACTCCATGCAGACACAGCGCCCTCGTTGTCCCAAACGCGCAGCTCCCACCAACACAGCGTCCGTGATCCTAAGGCGACCCCTTCATAAGGGATGTGCAGTGAATCGCTTGAATCGACTTGCCCCGAATCCCACAAGTTTCCTTCGTCTTGAGCCAAGTGCGCCTCCGAATCAGCACACAAAATCTGGTAGGCACTCTGGACACGATCGCGCTGTTCCGCTTCCAACATCCATGAAAAACGAGGAGAGGGCACATCAATACCCTCAGGATTAATACGGTATTCGGTAGTGAGAGAAATCGGCTGCATAGTGGATGATACTCCTACAAGCGTGACACTGGCAAGGGCGAACAGGCTCGTTAAAGAAAACATGGCGCAGTTCCTTTGATTGATGGTGAAACACAGCAAAGACTGAGATCACGAAAGTATTCCGGTGATCCCAAATTCGTTAAACGGAGAAAGACCGCATGAAAATGCGTACATAATCCGCTTAATCATACGAAAGAAAGGGGGGTGTTTAAAAATCAGTAACAGAAGTCCTTAAAAAAGGTGCTCCTCTTCTAACATTCGATTTGAATTGTATCAGACGCGGCGCCGCGAAATAACGCCCAGACCCACGAGGCTCATACCAATGACAAGCCAATCGCCCAGTGTCTTTTCTATCAATTCCGGCAAGGACAGCAACTTATCATTCGCCTTGCAGCAGCCGCTGCCCGGATCCAAATCATCCTCTTCGCCTTCGACAGTCGCTTCGCCTTCGCCTTCAACGGTTGTTTCGTCTTCACCTTCGACAGTCGCTTCGCCTTCGCCTTCAACGGTTGTTTCGTCTTCACCTTCGACAGTCGCTTCGCCTTCGACAATCGTTTCGCCTTCAACAGTTGTTTCGCCTTCGGCTGAATTTTCTCCTTCCCCACTCTCCTCACCCTCCTTCGGTGTCTCGCTGTCACCTACATAGTCCGGCTCGGGCTGTACCGCTTGCAGATATGGATATCCGCCGTTGAATTCTGACTCTACATCATGAGCCCAGGTATACACAAAGTCCCATGCTTCATAGGTGTTGCCGTCGTAAGGGTAGCGCATCTGCACTGTTGTACGCCCTTCTCCTCCTGCGCTCGTCGTCTGTCCGGAACGATCCAAATCCCAATAGCAAGCCGCCGTTTCGGTATTGTAATTGTATCCGGCAAAACCACCCACAGCGAAGCCGGCTCCCGTAACTTTTACTTTACTATAGCAATTGACAACGGAGCTGCTTTGCATATTTCCAATGAGGCCGCCAACGTTGTATAGGTTGCCGCCGACGACCGAACCCATGGCATAGCAGTTGTTGACCGTCGTATCTTTCAGATTCCCGATGAGACCGCCAACATAATAGCTATTACTCATGGCGTCGCACGCTGCATAACAGCCGCTAATCGTGCCGCCGCCACTTTCGCCGACAAGACCGCCAACACTTTGTTGCCCCGTAACCATGCCAACGGCGCAGCTGCTGCTGATCGTATCTTCGTTGTATCCGACAAGTCCGCCCACATAATACTGATTGCTGACCACCTCGCACCGGGCAGAGCAGCCGCTAATCAAACCCGCTTCATTGCTGCCCACGATCCCACCCACAAAATTGGATCCCGTAATCTTTCCCGTCCCATGACAATTCTCGATGGTGCCGCCGTTCTTGTAGCCGACAAGGAGTCCCACATGATTATAATGGCCCTGACTCATGACTTCGCAGTCCTCCAGCCAAATATTGTTGAGGGAAGCGCCCATACTCATAGCGCCAATAAGCCCCACCCCATCTTGCAAGGGCTTATCAATAACCAATCCTCGAATAACAAATCTTTGCCCGTCTATACTGCCCAAAAAAGGCTCGCTTTTGTTCCCGATAGGTGAAAAGCCTTTCCCGTCGTTCCAATCCACCGTGCTGCTTGCATCAATATCATTGATGAGCACATAACTGTCCTCCAACGACCATCCGGCGACACTGCCGATCTTTTGTAATTCATAAGCAGTTGATATTTCAATAATCGCATCAGCCGAACCTGCTGCAAAGGCCACTACAATCAGTGTAACGATTAGGCCAACGATCGCAGTTCTTCCTCGCCTTTTCATGGGTCGCCTTCCTTTGTCGATCCTAAGAATCGATAGTACATTTCCGAAATAGATATCTATTCAAAACACGAATATTGAGTTAATCCCAACCAATATAATCATATAGAATCGGTGTTGGTGTGTCAAGATTTTAACCCATAAATATACCTTTCCCCCTGCTTCACCTAAAGGTCAAGGAAAAGAGCAAGGGCGGCGTATGAGACGCTGGGGGCAGGATAGGTTAAGAGAGAGGATCCGGCGCGGTTAATGCAGTGTTTTGGTATCGTCCGGCTTTGCTGCAGATATAGCGCCGCAAGTCCCGTGCATCCCGCAATGGCTGCACTTCTTTTCCGGGCGGTCAAGCATATCACGGTCCGGGGGAAGGTGGTCTGCCTTGCGTGCCCAGCGCTGGATCAATACCCAAAGTCCTAAGACTGGAAACAGGATCGCGACAGCAAGGGCAACATGAGAAAAGTAAGTGACCATGACATCATCCGCCTAAGCCGGCAAAGCCCATAAAGGCAAGGGACAAGATCCCCGCAAGGATCAAGGTGATGGCAGCACCTTGTGCGATGTCGGGTACATCGGCAAGTTCCAATTTTTCGCGCATCCCTGCCATGATCACCAACGCCAACGTAAATCCTGCGCCGGCACCGACGGCATAAACGAGACATTGCACAAAGTTATAGCCCTTTTGGGTCTGGAACAACGCAAGGCCGAGAATGGCGCAGTTTGTCGTGATGAGGGGCAAGAAGATGCCGAGGGCACGAAAGAGTCCGGGGCTATATTTCTTGATCACCATTTCGACCAGCTGCACGGCAGCGGCGATAACCGCAATATAACAAATGAGGGTCAGGTAGGGTGCGCCCACATAATTCAAGACAATATTGATGCCATAGGCACAAATGGAACTGACGATGAGCACGAAGGTGACCGCAATGCCCATACGTGTTGCTGTTTCTTTTTTCGAGGATACGCCGAGAAAGGCGCATATGCCTGGAAACATAATCAACACAAAGTTGTTTACGATTACGGTAGCAATAAAAATTCAAGGAAGAGATTCTGTATTCATAGCACAGCTTTCCTAGATAGCGGCTGTCTTTACTTGCCGCGCTTCACGCCATTTACGCAGCCAAGCAAAGAGAATTAATTCAAGACCCAGCACAAAGAATCCGCCCGGAGGCAGGATCATAATGGACCAAGGCGCAAAATGTTCGCCAAAGAGCGAGATTTCAAAAGGCGTATCCATCAACAGGGTGCCGTTTCCGAGCACTTCACGGATGACCCCCAAACAGAGCAGGGCAAAAGTAAATCCGAGCCCCATGCCGATGGCATCCAACATGGAGCGTACAGGCCCGTTCTTCGATGCGAAAGCTTCAGCACGGCCCAAAATAATGCAGTTAACCACGATCAATTGAATGAAAGCGCCCAGACTGTCATAAAGGTTCAGGCTGATGGATTGGATCGCATAATCGACCATGGTCACGAAGGTGGCGATGATGATGATGAAACTGGCAATACGAACTTGTTTCGGGATGAAATTGCGCAGCAAGGAAATGAGCAGTCCCGACATGACCAACACAAAAAGTACTGATACGCCCATGGCAAAACAGTTAATGACTTTATTGGTCACCGCCAGTGTGGGACAGGTGCCCAGCAACATGACGAAGACGGGATTTTCCTGCCATACACCACGAAGAAAAACATCCATGGATGCAGCCGGTTTGGATTGTTCATTCACAGTTAATTCTCCTGCAATTCGCTCAGATGGTGTTGAATAACGGGAAGTTTCAGTCGCGTGCTGGAATCGATAGCCTGAAAAACTGATTTCGAAGAGATGGTCGCTCCGGAAATACCTTCTATCTGACCACGGCCGCCGCCCTGCCCTGGTTTAGCAAAGGAAAGGGGTACTTCAAGGGCGGAGGCATCCTCATTCAAGGTCACATCCAGCTGTCTGAAATTCGCGATGAAATTCTCGTCTGTCTTGATCTTATCGCCCAGACCGGGGGTTTCTTTACACAACAACACTTTCATGCCCACAACCCGTTCTTTGTCGGGCAAATATCCATAAAGAAAACGAATCTCACCGCTGTAACCGTTGCCATCGACGGCTTCCAACGCCACGCCGATAAGTCTTCCCGTTTCGTCATAGCCCGCATAGGCGGTAAAGGGAACTTCCCCGATCCGTTCATCGGTTCCGATGAATTCAAGAATTTTTTGTTCCGTTGCGCCGGGCAGCAGTTCAAATACCGCTTCGCGGACGCGCTCCTCAAAATTATGTTCGATGCGGTCTTTCGTGAGCTGAAATACCAATGAAAGCAGACATCCGGATAAGAGTGCCAACCCGCCCAGTGTACGAAACATCGGGAAGCTGCTGTCGGAATCAGGCGGAGTGACCGGCGCATCGACTGCTTGAAGCTGTGTCGTCATATCCTGAAAAGGCCTTTCTTTTTAATACCATAGGTGGCAGGCTGCGTAATATCGGTAATCAAAGGTGACAGCGCATTACCCAGCAAAATTGCAAACATCACACCCTCAGGCAGCGCTCCCTTTAGGCGGATCACCGTCGTGGCAACACCAATAAAAGCGCCATAGATCCACACGCCCAGGGAGGTCATGGGCGAAGCGACCATGTCTGACGCCATAAAAACCGCGCCAAAGAGCAGCCCGCCGGAGAAGAGCATGAAAACGGGATCAGGATAGGCGCTGCGATCTGTAAGCCACAACGCGCCGCTCACGAAGAAGACGGCTCCTAACATGCCGGCAGGAATGCGCCAATTCATCATGTTGCGCCAGATGAGGTAAGCGCCGCCCAGCAAAATCAGCCATGAGGCAGTTTCGCCGGTAGATCCCGAGACCATGCCCGAGAAGAGATTCCACGTAGATTCAAATTCGGGTACATCGGCAAACTTCCACATGGACAAGGGTGTCGCGCCGGACCAACCGTCAATGCCCGCGGAGGATAAAGCGTTCGCCACGTAGCTCTTCACGGCATCAGCATTGGGCTCCATAAAGGGAGCAGACAACGTGGAAGGGATGAGATGTAAAAAGCGGCCGGGTAAGCCCGACGGCGTCCACGTCGTGATTGCAACGGGAAAAGAAATTTGGAGGAAGGCGCGCCCCACCAGTGCAGGGTTAAAACAATTGTATCCTAAGCCGCCGAAAAGCGCTTTGGTGATAATCACGCCGAAAATACCGCCCAAGGCACCCATCCATAAGGGCGTACCGGGAGGCAGGGTCAGACCAAGAATCAATCCCGTGATGGTGGCACTCCAATCATGGATCGTGGTCGGTTTCTTCGCAAGCTTACAACTAACATGCTCAGCGGCAACAGCAGATAAGGTCGTTGTCACCAGCAGCAGAAAGGCGCTCATTCCAAAAGCCCACACCGCAAAAAACGTGACCGGCATCAACGCCAATACGACGTTGAACATGATGTTCGGAACACTTTCGGGGCCTTTGATGTGCGGGGACGTTCCTATTTCTAATACATGCGTATGAGATGCGGGACTCATTTCGCTGCGCTCCTTTCTCTGAGCATCGCCTTGCCAATACGGAAATACTGTACCAACGGAATGTTTGACGGACAGACATAAGAACAGCAGCCGCATTCAATACAGTCGTACAGATGGTACGATTCCGCCTTCTCCTCATGTCGGGAGTTGCGCGCAAGCAACCCCATGTCAGAGGGATTTAAAAACACGGGACAGGCATCCACACAGCGGGCGCAGCGGATGCAGGGATAGACATTCAACCGACCCGTACGAATTTCGTCATCACGCAACACAAGCAAGCCTGACGTGCCTTTGGTCAAGGGCACGTCCAAGGAGGCGACGCTGGTACCCATCATGGGACCGCCGTTAATAATCTTGCGCGCATCGGGACGAATGCCGACAAATTCCATAATGTGCCGCAACGGTGTGCCCAGCGGAACCATATAGTTGCCGGGCCGTTCGACACCACCCCCTGCCACGGTAATCACGCGCTCAATCAGACCGCGTCCTGAGGGCAGCAGTTCACCCAATTGCGCGAGGGTAGCCACGTTAAAACAAGCCATGCCCACATCACTAGGCAGGCCGCCTGAGGGCACTTCACGGCCCAGCAGCGCCGTACTCAGCATTTTCTCTGCGCCCTGAGGATACTTCGTCGCCAAGCTGCATACCGTGATCGGCGCACCCTCGGGCACAGCCGCCATCATGGCATCAACGGCAGCAGGCTTATTATTTTCAATGGCGATGATGGCTTTGGGCGCTTTAGTCGCTTTCATGGCAATCTGGATGCCTGCGATAATTTGGTTCGCCTGCTCCATCATGACCCTATAGTCTGTGGTGAGATAGGGTTCACATTCACAGCCGTTCACAACGACCGCCTCAATCTTTCGGCCTGCAGGCACTTTCATTTTCACATGGGTGGGGAATGCAGCTCCGCCCAGTCCGACCGCTCCCGTATTTTGAACCGCCTCTACCAAAGCATCCCCTTCCAGACTGTCTATATCTTGGAAGCTGCCGCGCACGCTTTCCGGATCTTGATCCGGGTCACGTATGATTTCGATGGCAGGGGATAATTCGCCCCGTGGGTTCAAGGCAAGGTCTACCGACTTCACTTGACCGGCAATAGGCGCGTGCATCGGCACCGAAACAAAGCCGCCCGCTTCGGCGATCATTTCGCCGCGCGCCACGTCTTGTCTTTTTTTTACAATCGCCTTGGCTGGCGCGCCCGTATGCTGAGACAACAACACAATCACTTTGTCGGGCCACGGGATACGTATGACCTCAGCGCTTGCGGTCTCTTTACATTCGGGAGGATGAACACCATGTCGGAAAGTAGGCATACAAGTACTCATGATAAGGCTGCCTCCGCCTGTTGTTTAGACTGTGTTTTCTCTGCCTCCACCGTGCACGCCATGCCGCGCGCCTCCAATGCTTTCGCGCCGTAGGTGACGCCGCCGCCTAATTCGAGCCAGCAGATGGCGCCGCTGGGGCAGCGTTGAATGGCATCTCGTGTAGCCGCTTCGTTTTTATCGTAGTCGATGCGAGGCAAATTTTGGTTCATGGTAATGACTTCAGGCAGCGTCCGCGCGCAAAGACCGCAGCCGATGCAGGCGACCCGGCACGCTTCCTTCGCATCTTTACCGCGCATCTGCGTGGAGCATGCCACAAAAAGTTGATGTTCGACGGGATGGATGGAATACAGATGCTTGGGACATTCAACAACACAATTACCGCAGGCGGTGCATTTCTTTTCATCGACAACGGGCAAATTATTTTCGTTCATGTGGATCGCATCGAATGGACAAACGCGTATACAATCGCCATAGCCCAGACATCCGTAAGTGCAGGCTTTACCGCCGCCCGCTATAAGCGCAGCAGCGCGGCAGCTTTCTCGGCCTTCATAGTGGGCAAAACGTTTGGCGATGCCGTCACCGCCGGCACAGGCAAGGCGTGCTACCCGTTTGACCCCTTCGCCTGCCTCAACACCAAGATAGGAGGCGATGCTTTCAATGCCGTCTGCTGTGTTCACCGTGCATAAGGCGGGCTGTGCCGTACCGGTGACCAAGGCCTCTGCAAAGGCGCGGCATCCGGCAAAACCGCAGGCGCCGCAATTTGCACCGGGAAGCAGTTCTTCAACCCCATCAATACGGGGATCTTCAAAGACATAGAGTTTCCGGTTGGCAATGGCCAGCAGCCCGGAAAGTAATACGCCGAGGGCGAGCATTACCCCTCCGGCAATCAATAATCCTGTCATAAATGGAATACTCCTGTTTCGAAAGGAGGGAAAGTGAATGGATTACTACAGTGTTTGCTTGGGTTATAAGTACTATACACCTTCACCGCAACGCTAATCAAAGCTTACTTAAACACGCAGGTAAATGCATAAGTCTCATCACGAACTATAGAAGGAAACAGGTCAATAGTAATCCTTCACTCGGTAACCACAAACCACACGGCCGCCCTAGTTTTGAACTATAAAGTATTTTTGTATAATTGCCTCGTGGTTGTGTTTGCTATCACTGAAAACCTCGAAGACATTTATTCTTCAGGCGAACGAGTGAAGCCCCTTTCTCAAAATATACTTTTACTTTAACAGTTATCCTTTGTATCCTATAGGAAGTAGCCGCCGTTCCATAAATGCTATTTCCCATATAAACAATCGCAGGTTCAAGGTATTTTTATAAATTATCTTTTCGGATGGCGGGGAATATCACACGGGGATTGACACAAGGATGAGTGTCACTATGGGATGTGAGATTAGTATCCCGCTCCCATGGCGTCTACTTCACGGTCGATACGATCTTTATTCGCCCACTCGGAGCCGCGTTCGCGCCAGAAGGACAGGGCGCTTTTGGCTTGCGGTGTAGGCGCACGCATATCAACCACCGTAGGCGACACAAAGATAAGTAAGCTCGTTACTTCTGCATCTGACTTGCGGCTTCGGAAGGGAATGCCCAGCAAAGGCACTTTCCCCAAAATCGGGATACGCCGTTCCGATTGACGGACGACACGGCTGGATAAACCACCGACAACTAAGGTTGTGCCGTCAGGTACAAAGACCGTGCCCGTCTGTGAGCGCGAGGAAAAGACAGGCAAATCGATGCCTCGTATATTATCGATACGGGCCGTATCAGAGACTTCCAATTCTGCAATATCAAGTTTGACGTAATTATTGGGCATGACCGTGGGGATCAGACTTAAATTAACGCCAATATCACGCCACGCCACTTTGAGCGTCGGAGTCACGCCCGCGTAAGTCACATCTTGATAGGGAACCTGTCCGCCAGCCTTGATGGTAGCGGAAAGACCGTTCGCCACAATGAGTTCCGGTTTGGAAATCAAATCTAACTCAACACTCTGCTCCATAGCATGGAAGAGTCCGTCAATGGTTCCTCTATCCCCATCAATGACACTGAACTCTAAGCCAACGCCGTGTTTTGTTTGCAGACCTGTTGCCGGATTTCCATCCAAATCGGGGCGCATGGGCGTATCGAAAAGTTCCGTATTGGGATAGGGCATGGTCACCGTGGCGAAACGTTCCGAAGCGTTCATGGTGCTGAGATTGATACTCTGCACGCTGCCCGATTGTTCTTCGCCTCTTACAAAGCGGTTAAAAGTCATATTGGCGCCAAGGTTGCGCAGCCCTTGTTCATTGGTTTCGCTGATCCAAACTTTTACCTGTACTTGGCGCACATCGGCGGGTCCGGTTGGGGCGGGCGGTGCTTCTTCAGCGGGCGGCGGCGCTTCTTCAGCCGGTGCTGCAGCTTCTTCAGCCAAAGAGCGCAAGGGCAGAAAAGCTAAGAATAGCACGGTGAAAATCAACATAAGCCGGGCGAGACGTTCATATAGGTTCATTAGTCACGTCCTCCCAAAATATTTTCCACACTGTCACCACGACCCCCTAGTGAATCAAGAATAGTATCCACAAAACGCCCGCTCCGTTTGGGCCGGATGATGTCTTCGTCTTCTTCCACTTCTTCATCATCCTCATGGTAGAGATCATGGGCTTGGGTGATTGTATAGGCTTTACGCCACAGATCGGCTTTCACCATAAACACCAATTCGCGGCGTGATTCTCGTTGGTTACGATTTCCCAAGGCTGAGGAGAGCGGCACTTTGGGGGTTTCCGTAAAAGGGGATAGTTGTTCCACGACGTTATTGACGATGTTTTCACTTTGTGTCAGCCAAGGCAGCGTCGACACATTCTTATTTTTGGTGTTGCGATACAAGCCGCCCAACAACAACACCTGATCCTGACGCACCCACACGGTCGTATCAATACTGCGAGAAATAAACTCAGGCACGGTAATTGCATTGGAAGATTGGGTAAAGAGCGTTCCCGTCGGTGTTCGATCATCCAAGGCGACCGTAATACGTTCGCCTTCCTCGTTAATTTCCGCAATCAACTGCAATTGGATAAACACATCATCTTGCGTTGCCGGATCGCCATCATCATCCACGACCTGCAGCGCGTTCACAGTCAAGGTAACACCGGTTGCGCGGAATGCAGTGGTCTGTGTCGTGGTCGCCCCTACGACGACCGTGTTTTCATAGGACACATCCTGCGTGGTTTTAATGACCGTTGGAGTCTCTACCCCCACAGGCACCATTACTTTGGGCTGGGAAAGAATGAAGGCGCGGTTTTGATCGACCAGTGCCTGCAGCACCACTTCAAAATCACCATAATAGCCGCTCAAGCGATCGAGAAAAACGGTGACCCCGCCGGTCGAGAGATTCGGAAAGGCGGTGGAAGCCGCCGTAATAATCCCTTTGCCGGTGGATACAATACCGTAGGGACGCGGCTCAACACGATGCCGAAAATAAGAGCTTAATCCGAATTCTTTACCAGCGGAGGTCTGGAATTCAATAATCTTGACGGCAACGTTGACTTGTTGTTCTTGGGCGACAGCCCCGACAACGCAAGCCAGCAACACCGGCACTATGTACCACGCTGTTTTCATGTTAAACCCAAGTTATTTTGCTTAGCGTTGAAAACTTCCCACACACTCATGGCGGGAAATATTATAAATATTATCAAAGGAACTAAATTGTGCACTAAAAGCGCGGACTTCACCGGGGCGCAAGGATCCCAGCACAACGGTCTTTGTATCGAAGACCATTTGTCCCAAACCATAAATGGTAACAACAACGCGCACGTCATTCAAAGGACGGGTACCTTGGTTGACCGCCTGACCGGTCACATTATAATAACGCTCCGACGCGGTGGCGGGCCATGTCTCAAATCGTCCGCTGCGGAAAGAGGAGACATTATAAATCTTCAACGGTTCCGCTTCCCGATATTGGCGCTCCACCTCTTCGGGAGTCAACACCACCAACTGACCCGTTTCATCCCGCTGTATCCGCTGCCGTACCACGACATCTGATTCTAATTTCGGCCAACGCCGCAAGAGTTCGGTATAGACGGCTCCGGCTTCTTGGTAGCTGCCAAGGGACCATAATAATTCTGCCAGCTCCAAGCGCGGTACCATATTATCCGGTTCCTCCGCTATGGCAGCTTCCAAGGCGGCTATCTGTGCTTCTTGTTCGGTCGGCGTCGCCTGTGCCGCTGTATCGGTCATTTTCCCGATCAGCGCCTGACTGCTTTCCACATAGTCACCTTGCGGCGCAAGATCCAAATATTCTTGAATACAGCGGAGGGCATCAGAATAAGCGCCCAGATTAAAATACGCATCGCCGAGATGGTAGCGGGCTTCCACGCCTGCACTCGACCCCGGGTACTTGCTGATAATCTGCGTGAGCCGGGGAATGGCGGTGGAATACTCACCTGCTTTCATCATACGCTTAGCCGCGCTCAGTTCACGGGAGGCACCGGCGGGAGAAGTCATATAAGACGCATCGCTGCTCAACGAAAGGGTATCGGCACGGGCGGGCAATGGGATCAGTCCCAACATAAAGCCAAAGAGCAGCGCGACAAAGCAACGCCTTATCCTAAAAAAATACGCCCTCTGCATTGCAGGGAAAAGAGAACATCGTGCTGTCATGCGAAAAGAGTTTCCTAATGGGATAATTTGGTTAGAACCAAGTCGGTAATATCATCCGTAGCAATGGACGGTTCCAAACCCTCCAGGTACCCTTTCCAGACAATAAGATCATAGTCTGTTTCACCGCCAACTTCGCCAATCGCTTTCACAGCCATTTCATTGGCCTTGTTGATGTGAATCCAATACTTGGCCGAGTCTTTTTCGGCTTTTTGGGCAACCTTATATTCTTCCGTAGCTGAAACCAAGACAAAATAATCAACTGACCCGGGTTTCTCAAATTTATTAGCACTGCCCCAAAAAATCTTTTGCTCGTCCACTGCTTCCGGAGGCACTGACATAGATTCTGCCACAGCGGAGGCAGCAAACGCAACCAATAGCACGATTTGCACCAGCAAGCCACGGGAAAAAACCAGGCTATACCGTGTTTGTAACATCATTACTCCCCGATTCGGTCGACACTATCCCCGGCTGTTTTCGGTTGCCCGTAACAGCCAAGCTTACAGACACCCCCTAAAGCTCGTATCGACCGCATCAAATTATCCTTAAAAAAACTGCCGATCATCGGCACTCCTATAGTATACCAACAAGGAGGCTCTTTGTTTCTACCTGCGAAAATCTGTATTTTCGCTACACTATATTATAAGTAGTATACGTTAAGAAGGCATAAAGTTTCAGGAAAAAGTGCCCGCTGCCATCGCTCTATTTTTCCGATCCCTAGCCGTTTCGCGTCGCTTCAGTATTCACACCGTTAAATCCCTTTATTACATATGGTTATAACATATACCCATAAGTCATCATCCGCAACGATAAGTTTTCCGCAATATTATTTTTAGAGATCGACACGCATTCTCTGCTTTTTACCTCGGAAAAGTCTCTTCAAGACAAGAGAAAATAGGGCGTGGGCAGTCCTAAACTTTTTTCACATCGAAAGGAAGGGCGAATGGACGTGTCAAAAAGCTGCGTATTCCCAAAACCACCAAAAGGAATAAACCCAAAAGAGAAAAGATCACACCGATATAAAAAGCTAAGGGGATGTAATAAAAACTGACTTCATGTTTGCCCGCCGATAAAGCAATGCCGCGAAACAATCCGTTGACCCGCAAGACCGGCACTGATTTCCCGTCCACGTAGGCGCGCCATCCTCGAGCGTAGGAATCACTCAACACCAAAATACCCGATTCCCGCGTTTCCACGGTCATAGATACCTTTTCCGGCTGATCCGCCACCAAGCGCAGTTCGGGACGGGATGCAGATCCTGTCGCGGCTCCGTCGGCGAGGGGCATCCGCTCCGGAAGCACTTGCACAAGATGGCTGAGCGCTGTATCAGCGGGTACGATAACACATTTTTGCCGGCTGTTGAATTCCGGCGCGCCCATGACCTCAAGCGCAGCGTTGCCGTCCAACGCAAGTTGCCACGACTGCGCCCAACTGATACGGGGCAATACATCTTCATTCGCAAAGACATGAATATCGCCGTAGACTCCTCGGGGCCGGAGCCTGGTGATGGGCAGCGCTTTTTGGATGGAGTCCCGCTCTCCGATTACGGCAACAGATCGAACAGCCATGACATTTAACAATCCGGCAAGGGAAGCTTTTGTTGCGGACAAGTCGCTGCTGTCCAGAACGGCTTGCCAGAGTTGCTGCTCTTTTGTCAGCGGCAAGCCCAGCGCATTGATCATGGACAAGTGTGCGAGCATACCCATATTGGGATGCAAGCGTGGAGAGCCGCTGAGGGGAAAAACCATACACCGATCGTCCAAGGTTGTTTCATGAAGACGGTTTGCAAGGGCGTCGTCCAATGCGCGCGCTGTGGACGGCACAAAAAAAGGATGAATCTGATAATGAACCATGGTCGTGTTGAGATCGACAAACTGGAAACACAACAAGAGCATGCCGCTCAAGGCGGCCGCCCAATTGCGCCTAAAGAGGGCGAAGAAGAGTACCGCGCCCGGTACAGGCAAGATACGACCCCGCATGTGTGCCGGTGCCAATATAAAAAGAATGCCGATCAATAAGAGCACTAACAGAAGGGGCGCCCATAATCGCGGGGTGAAATCGCGTCGCCGCGGCATGAACAGACGATCCGCCCCCAGCGCGGTCAACACACAACCGGCAAAAGCGGCGGGATACGCCAATGCGGAGACGAATCCCGGGGCGGGCCGGTCTGCCGTACCCCAAATAAAGATTAGCAGCCAGACACCGACAGGGATACCGAAGAAGAAAAACCGTTCCCATCGCTGCACCCCATGAAAAAAGGCGATCGGCGCCAAGAGCAGTGCGCCCATGCCAAAATAAGCAATGGGCACGCCTCGTTCACTGTGGGCTTCCAACAATTGCGCCAAAAAACCTTTCACGTTAAAAGGGATCTCGGAAGCCAGATCGAAACGGGTCAAAAAATGAAGGGGTTCTGCTAAATCTCTGATCCACACGAAGGTGGGCACCCATTGCACAGCGGTCAAGAGAAGCCCTAAAAAGGCCATGATAAATAAACCGCGCAGACGTGCCCAGAGATAACGCTTGGGCTTTGAGTCGGTCTCTTCCGTGTCGGGATGACCAAAGAGCAACGCCGTTAGCCCTAAACCGTAGGCAAGACTCAGCGCTGTCACATTGATTAAAAAAGATCCGGACAATCCGATAAAGGCGCTGATAAGACTTCCCCACCAAATAAGAGCGGGCCGTGGTTGATGCAACGTATACTCTCGGATCAACAAACACAAAAGAGGCAGCCAAACCAAGGCGGGTACATAGGCAGAATGGGACATGACCGAGGTAGTCGCGCCGCAGCACATATAGGTTACGCCGCCCAATGCTGCCGAAACATAGCGGAGTCCCATGGACCGCAAATAGAGCGTAAAGAAAAAACCCATCAAGGACAGGGCAATAAAGGCATGCAGTACCATGGCACGGGAAGACTCGAAAAACAAAAAGAGCAAGTTTAAAGGTTGTGCCAGTGCATTACGAGGATCGGCGAAAAATGGGATACCGCAGAGCTGCTCATTATTCCATAAAGGCAAATCCCCCTTCGCAAGCCGCTCATAGCCATAACTCAGGCGGGGATAAACTTCACGAACGAGTCGTTGATTTTCGCCGGACAGGGTGGTACTCGTGCTGTCGCGGGATTCGACGTTAATCCAGAATACCGGGCTGCACAAAATAAAAAGGAGCGCCGCAAAAAAAAGCGGTACCGGCGAAAAACGTTGATGCGGCGTCTGAAGAAAAGATTTCACAGCGGTACTTATTTTCCCCGTCGAAGCTTCGTACGAGACAAAGTCCGACCCGATACTATTTTGGAGTCGCTGCCGCGGCTAAAGTCTGCTTCCATCCCGGATAGAGACGGGCGACAGTAACGATTGCTGTAAATCCTATCACGGAGTGGCGAATCTAGTCCACTTCACATGAAACTTATAGATAAAAAACGAGCGGAACCATGGTAGGGGAAGGGGAGGGGAGGAAGTGGGGGAGGGGATACCTGCCATGGTTCCGCATTTACCTGATTCAGAGTTCTTCCGACTCAGGACCTCTCAAACCTGCACATAATGTACAGGGCGAGTCAAAAGGCCAACTTAAAAACTCTAAATGGGGAGGATTCAATTGTGTGTTCTATTGTGTGTTCTATTGTAAATAACAACTGCCGGGGAGAAAACATTCCGTCAGGTTATTTTTTTTTTCAACTTTCACCTATAAAACGTGTTTGTTACCGTTTCTGGTTGACAAGTCATAAATTCAACTTTTTTTGCCGCCATCTATTCCCAACCCAACTGTACCATATTTTTATGGAAAAAGGGGGCAGGATAAAAAGATTGCCGACACCTCTAGGGGCTGAAAGTCTAAGGAGATTCAATTGTTTCGTATCATCAAAGTCTAGCTATTTTACAATCGACCAGGACTTTTGTCACAAGTATTTTGTAAATAGTCTTCGACGTGGCATTCCTCAACCAGCCGCAACGAAGTTAATCGCTTTTTTTGATCGATTGTTACAAAATCCTGTACACTCAATTTTAATGTTGATAGAGCCCTTTGGTTCTTCCTTTATGAATCGAAAGCGCATGTTACCCTTGTAAAAACACCATTATTTTGAATGGACAGACGCTGCTTGAAGATCGTACCTCGATCTTTTAGGAATTGGGTCTGTTAATAAAGGAACGATTATGATGAAATCTAAAGGAACGCGCCCACCCCTCCAATCGCAGCTGTTTTGGGGGATCTGTTTAGTGGTGGCCATGCTGAGCGCCACGATCTCCGCCGTCGCTGAAGTGCCCGCAGTGGCGGCTGTTATGGATGACTTGACCGTGAAATTATCGGTTGGTCGGGACATGAAAGCCATGGCCGCACTGACTAATGAAACCATTCTGGACACCATGACCGATGAACAGCGCCAATTGCTCGGCACCGAATACTGGACCTTTGATGTGAATGTTCCGGTCGTGGTTTCTGTCATGCGTGATACGAAACAGGAAACGCCGCCTTTCTGGCTCGAAGATCAGGGCTTTCTCAAAACCGCGCTCAGCGCCCGCAATGAAATGTACACCTATGAAGTGTGGCAAAAATCCTTCCCCGCCGGCCGTGTCGGACTGGGCGTTAATGGATTTGACCGTCATCGCCCCCACTATTTTGTGAGTGTCGGCGCGCAAACCCAAGGCGTGCAGCCGGAAGTATCCAACATCGTCCCCTTCACCCACAACCCTTTCCTATTCACCAAAGGCGCTCCTATTTATATGGATTGGCCGGATCTGGTAGTGGAAGAGGTGTCTGCGCCGCTCGAAGGTCAGGTACTGCTACCGACCATACGCGGCAGGGCGCGTGAAGCCGAACTTATCGGCGTCTTCCGTGAAACCCACCGTGCAGCGACAGCATTCCCCGATCTGCCCGTGTTGACTTGGAGTGATGATCCCCAAACGACGCAAACCATTCAATGGCGCACGTCGCTGGACGGCGACAGAGACTCTGCCCTGCAGTACCGCGTCAAGGATGATACGGAAGGCAGTTGGATCCAAGCCAAGGGTTCCTATGTTGAATTGTATGCCCGCAATATCGTGAATGATTCCCGAGTCCTTTGGCACACCGCCACCTTGGAAGGACTTGAGCCCGGAACCGTCTATGCCTACGCGTTGGGAAAGGGCAATCCCGAAACGGATGCCCTCCTCGTGTCTGAATTTCGCACCGCCCCGAAAGAATCTGACGAGATTACCTTCTTATGGATGAGCGACAATCACAGACGCCCGGAACGTGCCGCTGTGTTATCGGCCGCTTGGGAAAAACATCCCAAAGCAGACTTCCTCGTCATCTCCGGCGATCATGTCGGCACCGGTCAGCACCGCGAAGATTGGGACATGACCTTCAGCCTCTTCTCCGCCTTTTTGAGGGAACGGCCCCTCATGTCCTGTATCGGCAATCATGACGCCATTGACGGCTTGGGTTCCGGCTTGTACCGCACCCTGCTCCGTTACCCCGACAATGGCCCCGAAGGTCTGCTTCGCGGTCAAAGCTACAGCTTTACCTATGGCGATCTTTTTATGGTTTCTCTAGACGTGACTGAAGAAATTGATGTTCAGACTGCATGGTTAGAGCAAACACTCCGTGAGAATGAAGAGGCACGCTGGAAAGTTGCTGTATTTCATTTCCCGCCTTATGCTTTAGAAAGAGAGTATCCTGAAATCGAAGAATTATGGGTGCCCCTCTTCGACAAATACCACGTGGATCTTGCACTGACCGGCCATGTACATCATTATTTGCGCACCTACCCCATGAACGGTGGTAAAGTGGTCGACTCCCCGCAAGACGGTACCATTTATCTGATTTCCGTATCTATTGACGGACGCCCTGAATCAGGGTCTGCCCCCGATTATGCTGAGGTGGTCAATCGCGACGGTTTCGCCACCTGCACCGCTTTTACCGTGTCCCATTTCCATCTTATCTTTAATGTATACAAAGCAGATGGAACCGTGTACGACAGTCTGATGATGACAAAATAGAAGGCAATAGTGCAAATAGAAGTGCACGCAACCGAGCTAAATAAAGGCTGCATGGGTATGAAATCCTTGCAGCCTTTTTTATATTCGGTCTAAGTGTCGAGAACAATCCCTCGGAAACGAACTATAGACCGCAGTAAAAGTCTTTGCAACATAGGCTGTTTTTTCCTGCATACCCGGAACGTGTATACTTTCTGACGATAATTAACGTTATGGATATACGCTTAATTATCCAAACAGTACAGGAATGTGACAATGCCTCCCAGACGAAGTTCTATTTCATCCGTATCTATTATTCAAATTATCGCCATGGTGGTGTTAGTGCTAATTGCCGTAATCGGCTTAAGTTTCATGTTTGCGCCGCGCAAACCTGCACCACCGCCTACGTCGCGCATCAGCTATGAAGCCCGGCCGAAGAAAAGCGAAGGTCAGATCATCACCGCTATGCCGGAATACACGGTTTCAGAAACGGAGCCCATGCCGGCGGTCACCGTTACAGAAGTCCCGGAAACAGCGGCAATCGAAGAAGAACCTCCGCTTGATTTGGAAATCAGCGGTGTCGTCTTAAAAGCGGCGGATCAAACTGCCATTGCGAATGCACGCATTTTCGTAGAGCGTAAACCTGATGCCAACGATAGGATCGTTCTGGCGTCAATGGATAGAGTGCAACGGCGTCGTATGGCGATGCAATTCCGAGAACGGCAAAGCGGCTCCAGCGACGAAAAAGGAACCTTCACCGTGAACGTGACCCGGGCAGGGGTCTATGAAGTGACGATTCAGGCGCCGGGCTATATTCCATTTGTGGGCGATACGGCACCGGTCGATGAAGAACAAACGAGCTATCATCTGGAAGCGCGGCTATCATCGGGGGCGAGTATCTCGGGCCGTGTCACAGAAGCGGGCAGCAGCAATGGCGCGGCCGGCGTGACGGTTCGTGTGGAATCCGTTGGCGACCCTTCCGGTGTTACGGATAGTGACGGCAATTATACGGTGGAAGGCTTGCCTACCGGCGAACTGAGCGTAGCCGTAGATTTGCGCGAGTCCGCCTATATGGCGGGACATGCCCTGCCCTTCCAGAAAGTATCCATCAAACGGGCCGATGAACGCATCAAAAACATCAACTTTGAAGTGGAAGCGGCAGGCGTTGTTTGGGGTCATGTGCTAACCATGGATAATCGACCCATTGAATCGGCTAACGTCCTTCTCAGCTCCGGAGAAAGCATGTTCTCCCAGGCGTTGAGCACCATCGCGAAAGAAGCGCGTCCCATTATGGATATGACCGATTCAGAAGGCTATTACGAACTGCTCGGCGTTCCTTTTGGACAAGAATGGCGTCTGCACGCCTCTTCAGACAAAGAAGCGCCACAGCTGAGCGATCCCTTCTTGTTGACCCCCTCTCAACGCAACGTCAAAATTGATATCTTCCTCTTTTCCGGAACCAATGTTTCCGGTCAGGTAACCACCGAAAAAAATCAAGCCGTACCGGGAGCCCAAATCATTTGCATTCCCGGCTATGGCAGTTTCTTCCGAAGCATGACTTCCGCCCAAGCCTTTAGAAATGCCACCTCCGACAAGGACGGCAACTTCCTAATCGAAGAACTTCCTGCCGGTGAATATCAAATTTTCGCGCAAAAAGAAGGCTACAAAGTGTCGCCCTTAGGCACTCCCATTTATCCCGACGGTTACAGTGACCTCCAAGGGGTCAAGGTTATATTAAGCAATATCGAAGAGGGTTCTTTCGCTGTCTATGGACAGGCGGTGGACGATCGCGGCGCCGGCGTGGACGGCGTCAATATACGCCTTGCCGGCGTGACGATGGGCGGATTTCAGGGCTTTGAACTGACAACGACCACTGCCAACAACGGTAAGTTCCGCTTTGACAGCGTCGGCTCAGGACAATACAGCATTGTGGCGGAAAAAGACGGCTATTCCCCCACCACCGTGCGCCGTGTACGCTTGAATGACGAGACCCGTATCCTCATGCGTCAGACGGCTGTGGTGCGCGGACGCGTCCTCGCCAAAGGTCGAAGCGAAGCCTTGGAAAGCTATGAAGTCGCCGCGTATCCCTTGTCGGAAAACACGGGCGCCGTCAATGTGATGGGGATGATGTCCCAAAATATCCGTTCCGAACAATTTTATGCGCCTGACGGCAGCTATGAATTAAGTATTAACGCGGGCACCTATCGGCTGGAAGCGACTGCATCCGGCTATACGCCTGCGCGCACTGAGATCAAAGTGGAGGCGGGCGAAATTCTCGACGGTATCGATCTGATCCTTTCCGATGAAGGCAGCGTCATTGCGGGAAGTGTGTACGCCAATGACGGCGGCGATATTGCGGGCACACGGGTGACACTGCTCGAAGCCTCGTCGCCTGCAGAAGCCTTGATGATGCTTGCTTCCAATGCCGTTCCCGATAACCAAATTCAACGAACAGGCAGCGACGGCGTCTTTTCTTTCGACAGTCTGCCCGAAGGCGATTACGTTATCGTTGCAGAACATCCCGGCTACCCCACCTCACAAAGCGAATTGATTGTTGTTGGTGTGGGCGATCGTCAAGAAAATATACGGATACGTTTCGGTTCGGGCGGCGCTATTGAAGGCTATGTCTACAGTGAGGGGCGTGCCATGTCTGAAGCGGTCATCTTGGTCGTAGGCAATGGCGTCACCCAGAATGTCACTACAGACCAAAGCGGCTACTATTATCTTGACGGCCTTGCCTCAGGCGAATACCAAGCCATGGTCACCGACATCAGCTCCGGCGATCTGACCAGCATCTATGACGCGCGAGGCGTGCAATTGACCGTGGAAGAGGGCGTCGCAACGCGCTACGATTTCGGGACCCAAGAAGGCGGCCGCATTGAAGGGCAGTGCATCCCCGGCCCCGTCAATCTGCTCGGCGGACGGGTCGTTCTCGTACGCCCGGGCATGTCGCAAGCGCCCTTGGGCGAAACGGTGGACGTTACCCAACTGCTGGGTCAAAGCGTGGGGATCAACCCCGCCGGAAGCTTCCTCATGGAAGATGTGATGCCCGGCGAATGGCAGCTGGACATCTTTTATTTCGAGATGGGCATTGGCAACCCCTTAGAAGTGCGTTATGTGCATAGTGAATTCATTAACGTGGAGCAGGGAGAAGTGCTTCCGCTCGTGTTAAATGTTAACTACTAAAATGTTACGGGCTGACGGATTCCGTCTGCTACAACACCGGGAATAATAACCGTTGACACCAGTAATATCCCTATCTGATTTATGTGTGTCCTATCGTGATGTGCGTGCTCTGGATGGCGTCACCCTCGAATTGAAAAGTGGCGCCACAGGGCTGCTCGGTCCGAATGGCGCGGGCAAAAGTACGCTTATAAAAACCTTGCTCGGCTTTGTGCGCGCAGAAAAGGGGCGCATACGCGTCTTCGATATGGAGATGCCGGAGCAGGCGATCAATATCCGGCATCGGCTCGGCTATATGCCTGAACGCGAGATATCCAGCCCCAAGGTAAGCGCCGTTTCCTTCTTGCGATACTGCGGCCGCATCTTTGGAATGAGCCATGTGGACGCCCTCGAACGTGCCCATGAAGTGCTGAACTATGTTAAGCTGGGCGACAGCCGTTACCGCACAATGGAGAGTTATTCAACGGGCATGCTGCAGCGTGTAAAACTTGCGCAAGCCATTTTGCACGATCCAAAACTCTTGCTCTTCGATGAGCCCACCAACGGACTCGATCCCGATGGGCGCATTGAAATCTTGAACCTGATTAAAGACATCAGTAAACGACCGGGCATATCGGTGGTAGTATCCTCTCACCTGCTGCCCGATGTACAACATGTCTGCAAACATCTGATCGTGATCAACAAAGGGCGCGTGGTTCAGCAAGGTGACATTGAAAGCTTGACGGGACCGCAAGCCAACCGCTATGAGCTTCGTTTCCGCGACAATGACGCCGCGTGCGTGGCGGCATTGCAGGGGCTGGGCATGCACTGTGAGCGTATTCCCCCCGGCAATACCTGGCTCGTTCAATGCCGTGATAACGGCGATATACAACAGCTTTTCAAAACAGCGGCAGACTGTTCCTCGCAAATTCGACATTTTCAGCCTGCCCGCCATAGCCTCGAATCGGTCTTTTTGCAGGCCGTTGGAAAGGACTGATCCGTGCCGATTTATGCTAACACCTTTCGGGAATATGAAGGGCGGCCCCGCAAACATTTTCGATGGCTGGTCGTTATCGAACAGGAATTGAGGACCCTCGCGAAATTTCGTATTTTCAAACTCCTCTATCTCATTGCCTGCCTCCATGTGATTATACGCCTGCTCCAGATTGTGGGCTATGATGTGCTTGCCCAAGATCCGAATAATCCGCTGCAGCTGGTTTTCTCCAATATTGCCGCCATCGAAATTAAAGCAACAACCTTCTTCGGCTTCCTATACTTGCAGACCTCCATCATGTTCATTATTCTGCTCTACAGCGGCGCAGGCATGATCTGCAACGACGTACGCAACAACCTGATGGAAATTTATTTTTCTAAACCGCTGACTTGGGTAGATTATGCGTTGGGCAAGATTTTGACTCTCGTACTGCTCGGCTTATCCATCACCGCACTGCCGGGAATCTTTTTGGTGCTGCTCCATAATCTGTTGCTGCCGGGACTTGAAACCCTGCAGGCGAGCTGGTGGTGGCCGCTGTCCATTTTAGCCTATTCCCTCTTAATCGTAATCCCGACCGCCTTGTGTGTATTGGCGTGTTCCGCTGTGCTGCCCACACAAAACTATGCGACCATCACCATCATCATGGCGCTAGTGGCAGATTCCAGCTTTTCAGGTCTTCTCGCGACGCTGCTGCGCCAACGCAACTTTTTGGCCGTCTCTTTCCCCCTGACGCTGCGCCGTGTGGGAGAGGTGCTCTTTAATGAACACCGAAATCTTTTCACCCTGCCCTGGTATTGGTCCTTCCTTTTCGTTGTCACAGTTTGTCTGCTGGCCTTGCTTATTTTATTGCGGCGGCTGCGCCGAGAGGAGTTGGCGTGATGACCGCGTTAATTGAAGCCCATGAACTTTCAAAATGGTTCGGCGAAGTAGTCGCTGTAAACAATCTTAACCTCTCCATCAAGCCGGGGATCACCGGCTTGCTCGGACCTAATGGCGCGGGAAAAAGCACCTTTATTAAACTCGCATTGGGACTCTATGCGCCAAGCCGCGGCAGTATAAAGCTCTTTGGAGAAAAGCCGCGCAACAATATCGGTGTCATGCGCCAAGTAAGTTATTGTCCGGAAACAGACTATTTCTTTGAAAACTCGACCGGCTATGAATTCGTGTTCTGGCTGAACCGCTATTGGGGCATGAATCGTAAAAAGGCCCATGAAGCCGCCTACAATGCACTGGAAATGGCGCGCATGACCGAGCGCATGCACGATGCCATCAGCAGTTATAGTAAAGGCATGCGTCAGCGAATCAAAATTGCACAAGCCTTGGCGTCGGCACCAAAATTATTGTTTCTCGATGAACCCATGAACGGGCTCGATCCCCGGGGACGCGAAGAGATGGTCATGTTGATCCAATCCCTTGCCGATGCGGGGCTGTCCGTAATCGTGTCCAGCCATATCCTCTATGAAATAGAACGGATCACCGACAACATCGTGTTGATCTATCGGGGCAATTTATTGGCGCAAGGGCAACTGAGCGAAATCCGTAGGCTCATCGACCAATACCCCCACTCTATCCGCGTCACTACCGGCAATCCCCGTGGCTTGTCCGAACCTTTCACCGCCCTTCCGGAAGTGACGGGACTGGAATTTGAAAACGACGCCTTTACCATTCATACTCGAGAACTGAACAGCTGTTACGAACTCTTGAATCAGATGGCCTGTGAGGATGCTTCCCGCATCCAAGGCATCAGCTGTTCTGATGATAACTTACAATCTATATTTGATTATTTGACCCGATAGTGTCATGGACGTATAGGATCCTTTTATGAAGACTGACGATCATATTCCGGAACAAGGACTGCCCGGCAACGAAGCATCGGGATCATTGAACGGAAACGCTGTCCTTACCCTGCCAACGTGGTTGACATCACAGCAACAACCCCACCATGGCGGGTATTTCACCGTAATGGGCGCATCCTGCGGCCATGCCCTTCAGATTTTGTTTCGCCGCCGCCGCCTTGCGATGGCCGCCTTGATTGCCTTTCTTCCCGTGTTGATCCCCATCGCCATGTCCTATTTGGCTCTGGGCAATTATTCTGAATTGGGCGATAACGTTTTTGTCCGCCTCGCCGAAGATCTTTTTATCAATGTGTTTACGCCCTTATTAGCACTGTTCTTCGCCGGCATGTTGGTGGCGGAAGATATTGAAATGCGCACCATGATCTATATTCTGGTTCGGCCCACGGCCCGTTCCGCTTGGGTATTCGGTAGATTTATCGCCTTCATGATTGTTGCCTCCGCCATCTTGTTGTGCGCCTGCGCCTTGACCTTTGCCGCGTCCACCCTCCACGCAAATCTTGAACTGACGCGCATAACAGATCTGACACTCCTGTTCCACTATATGGGCGTCATTGTCCTTGCCTTACTCGCTTACGGTTCCCTATCCGTCTTTCTCGGAACCTTTTCGAAGCGGCCCATTGTCTATGGTGTCATCTTTTTCTACGGCTGGCAATACGCAGCGACTCTTATTCCCGGTCTGATCGACTTCTTTACTGTCAGAAAATATATTGATACTTTGCTGCCCATCATGGCAACCCAACGAAACGTGACCGAAATACAGACAGCCTTGGGTACCTTTCAGCGCGAAGTCTTTTTAGTCAGTGCAGGCAAGGCACTGCTTATTTTGTTTATAATTACAGCAATCGCTTTGGGAAGCACCATCATAGCTGTGCAAAAACGCGAGTATGCGGCAGATCGTGCGGCAGGCGGTTAAGAAGCTCGGCTTTTCTAAGCTTGTCTTCTTCATTCCTGCTGCCGCAATAAAAGAGTTACGAATGACCACCATGGCGGGAACGGACAAATGCGCTCTATCGCCTTTCTCCGCTCCAAGAAGAAGGACTTGCCTATGAGCATCGAACTTCCTCGGTTGAAATCGTACAAGCGCATGAAAGAAATCATGACCATGTACTACATGGGCGCGAAAATGGGCGAAGGCACCGATCAAAAAATGGCGTGGATTACCAGCGGCGCTCCTGTCGAATTCCTCTATGCCGCCGACATTACGCCGCTCTACCCCGAAAACCATGCGGCTATGTGCGGCGCCACACGAATGGCGAACATCCTTTGCGGCGCAGCGGAAGATGCGGGATTTTCACAAGACCTGTGTTCCTATGCGCGCACCGATATTGGCGCGATCCTCACCGGAACAAGCCCTATAGGCGGCCTCCCAAAACCTGATTTGCTCGTCTGCTGCAACAATATTTGCGGAACCGTCGCCAAATGGTATCAAGAATTGCAGCGCCATTTCAGCGTGCCTCTTCTTTACATTGACGCGCCCTATCAATATGACCTTCAAGACACGGATCATGGGCTGCGCTATATGAGAGCTCAGCTGGAAGCGTATATTGAGGGTATTGTTGCGGTAACGGGTAAGCCCTTCGATCAAGAACGCTTCTACGAGTGTGTGCGCTTATCGGAAATGGCTGCTGATCTCTGGCGTGACATTCAGGAATTGCTTGCCCATAAACCTGCGCCCATGAATTCTTTCGATACTTTTATTCATCTTGCGCCCATTGTCACCCTGCGCGGCACCCAACTGTGCATAGACTATTATGAAGAATTGAAGGCGGAGGTGGAAGATCGGGTCCGCAACAATATCGCAGCCATCCCCGGCGAACAGTTCCGGCTCGGCTGGGACAACCTCGCGATTTGGCATCATATCAATCCGCTTTCGCTAAAATTTGCCGAACAAGGAGCCGCCTTAGTGGTCTCCACTTATCCTGAAAACTTTTGTTATCGCGGTCCTTTGCAAGATCCGAATGACCAACTCCTTTCCTATGCATCTACCTATTTGGGCGGGTATATCAACCACGGATTAGATTATCGGGAAAATGACTTGGTTGCCATGGTCAAAAAATATAGTCTTGACGGTTTTGTTATGCATTCGAACCGAAGCTGCCGCGCCTATTCTTTCGGACAATATGAACTGGCACGCCGTCTCGAAGAGCGCTACGGAATTCCCACGCTCATGCTGGAAGCAGACATGAACGATTCGCGCAGCTGGTCCGACGAACAGGTGAATACGCGCATCGATGCCTTCCTCGAGACGCTCACCGTTCGCAAGCAGGATTAATACATCCTGCCTAGAGAGGTAAGCCGCCAGACTTCTGACGCAGTATCGCCCATTGACATCCCGTCCTTAACCCCAAGAAACAGTGTGGACAGGACGGTTCCTTTTACCTTTTCAGCATCACGCCGAAGAGAAATTTTATGCTATGATGTATTCAAATAGGATAGTTAAAACGCAGGTCTGCACCTCGTTATTTAATAGAGACCTTCGACCTTAAAGCGGACATAGACAGGCCTAGTTGCCGTGACCGATCAGGTGAAGATCTTGCGCGGGAGAATTCGAAAATGAATATATCCGTTCCGGAACAGTGCTCTCATTGCAAATACCTCTTTTACGATGACGAGACGGCCTTATGTCGAAAACGGCAGGTTCAAAGTTGTGTTCGAGAAAATGACATTCAGAAACTGATCATGGTTCCCGGCCAGTGCATGTTGATCAACCCCAACAACGATTGCAAAGATTTTAAAGCGCCCCTATTTTTGTGTAAGAAATTCCCGCCCAAAACTTGTTGAGTCTTTGCTTGCCCCAAGCCGGAAAGTGGCGGCCTGCCGAAGGTCTTGCGTGCCCGATCCTTGCTTTTTTGTTTCAACATCCTTTTTTTGTTTTTACGGTAGAGGAGATCGCTCATGAAACGATTGCACTTGATTTGTAATGCCCATTTGGATCCCTATTGGATGTGGGAATGGGAAGAAGGAGCAGCGGAAGCCATATCCACTTTCCGTACTGCCGCGGATTTTTGTGAAGACCATGACGGCTTCGTCTTCAATCATAACGAAGTGATTTTATACAAGTGGGTGGCCGAATATGAGCCCGCCCTTTTTGAGCGCATTCAACGGCTGGTCCGCGAGAAGAAATGGCACATCATGGGCGGCTGGTATTTGCAGCCTGATTGCAACATGCCCAGCGGAGAATCCTTTATCCGCCAGATTCTTCTGGGGAAGCGTTATTTCAAAAAACATTTTGATGTGGAGCCGACCACAGCGATCAACTTTGATCCTTTCGGCCATTCCCGAGGATTGGTCCAGATC